>WRKE01000094.1 GCA_009778235.1 Pseudomonadota bacterium | reverse complement strand
GGCACGGTGAGCAGCAGTTCGCAGGTTTTCTTCTGCTCAAAGACCAACCCATGGCAACTGACCATCTCGGAGACAACCAGGGCTGCCCCAGACTGCCGGCAAAGCAGCCGGAAGGGCAGATCGGTATAGCCTGCCAAAGGGGCCAGGATCAGGGAGGAGGGAAGATGAAGCGGGCCGATGGTGAGGGGAGGAAAATTCGATTTCGAGGTGAGCCGCATAAGGGATAAAAAAAACTGGCCGTGGTACCTGGGCGGAAGTCACCGGGGCACCACGGGCATAAAAAAACAAGAAAAATCAGGGCGCAGCCTGTTGTTGGTGTTGTTTGCGAATCCTCTTGAGGGCGCCGAGATAGATATCCTCGGTGAGATCGCCTACGATCTTGGTCAAGGCCTCTTCATCCGCGGCCGAGCTGACCGTTGATACCGAGTAGTCGGCCGAGTAGAGTTTGTCCCGCACTTCCCACAGCACCTTGCCGGTGGCCCTATCCTTGAGGGAGTAGCGGACGATGAGGTTGACTTTGGTGGCGGTGACCTCGTTGATGGTACTCCAGCTTACGCTGGGCAGATCAATGGACAGGATTTCGCCGGTGAGGACCAGATCGGCCCCGGTCGCTTCCCTGGTCAGGGAGACGGAGGCAGTTTTTTGGAACCAGCGGCCCAGAGACTGGTAAATCTTCATGTCCAGTCCCAGTTTGTTGGTCCGGTTTTGCCAGCTCGGCATATAGATGGCATGGTGCGGTCCTTCGTACACATGGGGGAAGGTGTAGCCGCAGCCAGCCAGCAGGAGCGCGCACAACAGCAGCGATTTCCAATTTAAGAGAGCGCGTTTTGGCATGTTACTCCTTTGTGTCATCAGAGCGATGATCAGAGAGGGGAAGAGACGACCATCATACAACAATGTTGACCAGTTTCTTCGGCACCACGATGATTTTTTTCGGTTCTTTCCCGGCAAGCATGTTGGCGACCTTGTCGTCATCCAGGGCCAACTGCTTCAAGGTGGCCTCGTCGGCATCAGCGGCGACCAGCAGTTTGCTCCGCACCTTGCCGTTGACCTGAATGACCAGGGTGATCTCGTCATCTTGGGCCGCATCGGCATCGAAGGCCGGCCAGATGGCATCGTTCAAGGGCTGATCGTGGCCGGTAGCCCGCCACAATTCCTCGCAGAAATGGGGCGCCATGGGGAAGAGCAGGGTGAGGATGGTCGAAAGGGCCCCGCGCAACACGGCGGCGTCAATGGGCTCGTCGGTCGGCGCGGCCGCCAGGTTGACCAACTCCATGATGCCGGAGATGGCGGTATTGAAATGAAAATTGGACTCGATGGATTCGGTCACCCGTTTGATGGTCTGGTGGGTTTTCCGGTGCAGGGTCCGGGCAACAGGGTTGAGGCCGGCCGGATCAACGGCCAAGCTTTGCTCAAAGCAGGCGCGCTGGCTCATGACCAGGCGAAAGACCCGGTTGAGAAAGCGCGAAGCCCCTTCCACCCCTTGGGCGTTCCATTCCAAATCCCGCTCTGGAGGGGCGGCGAATAAAGAGAACAGCCGGACCGTATCGGCGCCATATTGCTCGATCAGCTCATTGGGATCGACCACGTTGCCCTTTGATTTGGACATCTTGGCCCCATCCTTGATGACCATCCCTTGGGTGAGCAGATTGACAAAGGGCTCGTCAACCGTCAGGTAGCCGAGATCCCGCAACATCTTGGTGAAGAACCGGGCGTAGAGCAGATGGAGGATGGCATGCTCGACCCCGCCGATGTACTGGTCAACCGGCAACCAGTAGGCAGCCGCCTCCTGGTCGATGGGGGCGCGGTCGAGGTCCGGGCTGGTGTAGCGGGCAAAATACCAGGACGACTCGACAAAGGTGTCGAGGGTGTCGGTCTCCCGCCGGGCCGGTCGACCACATTGGGGGCAGGTGGTGGCAATGAAATCGGGCTGGTGGTGCAGCGGGCTGTGGCTGCCCGCGGTCTCGCCCGCGCCGGGCAGCAGGATGGGCAGCTCGGTTTCAGCGACCGGCACGATGCCGCATCTGTCACAGTGGATCACCGGAATAGGGGCGCCCCAGTAGCGCTGGCGGGATATCCCCCAGTCGCGCAGCCGGTAGGTCACAAGGGGCTCGCCAACTTGCCGTTGCTGGGCCTCGTCAATGATCGCCTGCTGGGCTCCTATCGATTCCTGGCCGGTAAACGGACCGGAATTGACCAAAACACCTGGACCTTCGGCCGCTTCGGTCATGGTTGCCGGATCTAGGGGATCGCCTTCCGGTTGCACCACCACCCGGATGGGCAGGCCGTAGGCACGGGCAAACTCAAAGTCCCGCTGATCGTGGGCCGGCACGGCCATCACCGCCCCGGTCCCGTATTCCATGAGCACGAAGTTGGCCACGTAGATCGGAATCCGTTCGTTGGTGAAGGGGTTGATGCAGTAGCTGCCGGTGAAGACGCCCCGTTTGTCGAGTTCCTGCTCTAAGCCGGTCCGTTGCTTGGCAAGCAGCGTCTCGCGCACAAAACTGCGGGCCTCCTCTTCCTGGGGCTTGCCCTGCACCAGCAGGTCGATCAGGGGATGTTCCACCGCCAGGGACATGAAGGTGACGCCGAAGATGGTGTCCGGCCGGGTGGTGAAGATGGCGATCAACCGGTCGCTGTCCTCGACCGGGAAACGGCAGGCCAGGCCTGTGGACTTGCCGATCCAGTTGCGCTGCATGGTGACCACCTTTTCCGGCCAGCCGGTCAACTGGTCCAGATCGGCCAGCAGCTCCTCGGCATAACTGGTGATCTTGAAAAACCAGCCGTGCATGGTTTTGGGCAGGACCGGTTGGTCGCAGCGCCAGCAGGTGCCGTCGATCACCTGTTCGCGGGCGAGCACGGTCTGACAGTCGTCACACCAGTTGACCGTGGTCTCTTTGCGGTAAATCAGCCCCTTGTCCAGCATCTTGAGGAAAAGCTGCTGTTCCCAGCGGTAGTAGTCGGGGCGGCATGTGGCCAGTTCACGATCCCAGTCGTAGCTCAGGCCCATGGCCTTGAGCTGGCCGCGCATGTAGTCGATGTTGTCATAGGTCCAGGCGGCAGGGTGGATACCGCGCTTCATCGCCGCATTTTCCGCGGGCAGGCCAAAGGCATCCCAGCCCATGGGATGGAGGACATTGAACCCGCGCATCCGCTTGTAGCGGGCAATAACATCGCCGATGGAATAATTGCGCACATGGCCCATGTGGATGCGGCCGGAAGGGTAGGGGAACATCTCCAGCACGTAGTATTTGGGGCGGTCTGCGCGATGGGTGACCTTCCAGGTCTTTTGTTCATCCCAGCGTTGTTGCCAGCGCTGTTCAATGGTTTTGAAATCGTAGCGGTCGTTGGAGGAAGGGGAGGGGTGCATAGGATCCTTGTGGCTCAGTGGATATCAAAATCATCGGCCTGCCCAGGCGCGTAATCGATGGCGGCCGGCCGGCCGGTATAGTTTTCAAAGCTGGTGTATTCGCCCAGAAAGGTCAGCTTGATCATGCCGGTCGGGCCGTTGCGCTGTTTGCCGATGATAATCTCGGCCAGGCCGCGGTTCGGGTTGTCCTCGGACCGGTTGTAGACCTCGTCGCGGTAGATGAACATAATGACGTCGGCATCTTGTTCGATGGCGCCTGATTCGCGCAGATCGGCAAGTTGTGGCCGTTTGTCAGTGCGGTTTTCCAAGCTGCGGTTGAGCTGGGAAAGGGCCAGGACCGGCACGTCCAGCTCTTTGGCCATGGCCTTGAGCGAGCGGGAGATGTCGGAAATTTCCTGGGCCCGGTTCTCCGCGTTGTGTTTGCCCTGCATCAATTGGAGATAGTCGACCACGATCAGACCGAGGTTGTGCTCTGACTTGAGCCGTCTGGCCTTGGCCCTCATTTCCAGCACGGTCAAGCCGGCGGAATCATCGATGAAGATGGGGGCGTCGGACAGCATGCCGGTGGCGCGGGTCAGTTTCGGCCAGTCGTTTTCAAGGAGTTTACCGGT
>WRKE01000093.1 GCA_009778235.1 Pseudomonadota bacterium | reverse complement strand
ACCGATTTCTTGTCCTTGGCCAGGTCAATCTCTGATGCGATCAGGCCGTATTGGGCGAATTGCTCATCCAGGCTCGGCACGGCCAGGGGTTCGAAGACGTAGGGCGTCAAACCGCGGGGCGCCTCACCCTTGAGGGTGAAGGGATTCATCTTCTCAAAACTGCCGAGATCGTGCAAGACCAAGGTCCCGCCACTTTTGGCCTGGGACGAAGTATAGGCAAACCGTTCAAATTCTGGCGGATATTTCAGGTGACCGTCGATGCTCACCCCATGGGCGGCCCAGCAGGCGACCGGCAGGACCACGGCCAGGAGGCAGCAGCAAGCAATGCATCGCCGCAGATGGGTGCGGATCATTCTCGTCCTCGTTTGCAAGTTCACCTCCTGAGGAAACCGGCGGCTGGTCAAGATGCCAGGGCAAGCCGCCAAACAGCGGCAATAGTATACGCAATCAGGCCCCATCTGTACAGATGTTCCGGCCCTTTTGCGGCGGATTGCTCCAGTCAGGAAATAAATTGACGAACCAGATTTACAGGTGTAATGATTTGGTTTCACCAAACTTATCGGAAAGACCACCAGTTGGTTGCCTGTCTTTCCTTTTCTTGCTTTCCCGGATCGGAGTTGTGCCATGGGACAGACCATCACAGAAAAAATCTTTGCCGCCCACCTCAGAGACACCCCCACCCCGGGCAACATGGTCCTTGATATCGACGTGATCATGTGCCACGAAATCACCACCCCCATCGCCATCGTGGACCTGATGGAAAAGGGCATGGACCGGGTGTGTGATCCCAAACGGATCAAGGCGGTCATCGACCACGTCAGCCCGCCCAAGGACTCCAAAACAGCCACCCAGGCCAAGATCATGCGCGACTGGGCCCGGCGCCACCAGATCAAGGACTTTTTCGATATCGGTCGCAACGGCGTCTGCCACGCCCTGTTCCCGGAAAAGGGCTTCATCCGTCCGGGCAACACCGTGATCATGGGTGATTCCCACACCTGTACCCACGGGGCCTTCGGCGCCTTTGCCGCCGGAGTCGGCACCACCGACCTGGAGGTGGGCATCCTCAAAGGCGTCTGCGCCTTCCGGGCGCCCAAGTCGCTCAAGGTGGAGGTGGTCGGCACCCTGCCCAAGGGCGTGGTGGCCAAGGACATTATCCTCAACCTGATCAAGCGGCTCACCGTGGGTGGCGGCACCGACATGGTGATCGAATTCCACGGCCCGGTGATCGAGGCCATGAGCATGGCCTCGCGCATGACCCTGTGCAACATGGCGGTCGAGGCCGGCGCCACCTCCGGGGTCTGCCAGCCCGATCTGGTCACCGCCAATTACCTCTGGCCATTTATCAAGGACGAATACCAAAGCCCGGAAGCAGCGGCGGCCGCATTCGGCCAATGGCGCTCCGACCTCGACGCCAGCTACGAGCGGGTACTGACCCTTGATGTCACCACCCTGGCTCCCCAGGTCACCTTTGGCTACAAGCCGGACAACGTCAAAGATATCTCCGAGATGGAAGGAACGAGGATCGATCAGGTTTATATCGGTTCCTGCACCAACGGCCGCATCGAGGATCTCCGCGAGGCCGCCGCCATTGTTCGCGACAAGACCATCGCTGACTCGGTTCGGGCCATCCTGGTGCCGGCCACTCCAGCCGTCTACTCCCAGGCCCTGGCGGAAGGGTTGATCAAGGTCTTCATGGACAGCGGCTTCTGCGTGCTGAATCCCACCTGCGGCGCCTGTCTGGGCATGAGCAACGGTGTTCTGGCCGATGATGAGGTTTGCGCCTCGACCACCAACCGCAATTTCAACGGCCGCATGGGCAAGGGCGGCATGGTCCACCTGATGAGTCCGGTCAGCGCGGCCGCGGCGGCCATCACTGGCACCATCACCGACCCACGCCGTTTTCTGTCTTAAATGAGATTTGAACCTGAAAAAGGATGTTCCCTATGAAACAGTTTGGCGGCCCCGCAGCCTTTATCGATCGCAACGACATCAACACCGACGAGATTATCCCGGCCAAGTATCTCACTGAAATCACCAAGAAGGCACTGAAGCCCCATCTCCTTGAAGACCTGCGTCTCGAGGGCCGGCAGTTCGACCCCCATGGGCCGGAGATGCAAAACGCCAAGGTGCTGGTCACCCGCGCCAATTTTGGCTGCGGTTCCTCCCGCGAGCATGCGGTCTGGGCCTTGGAGGTCAACGACATCAACGTGGTCATCGGCGAGAGCTTTGCCCGGATCTTCCGCCAGAACATGTTCAACTGCGGCATCCTGGCGGTGGAATTGAACAAGGCGGATCTCGACCGTCTCTTTGCCCTCAAGGGACAGATAAGGGTGGCGGTGGACCTGGAAGGGGAAAAACTGACCGCCGAAAGCCAGGACGCCACGGTGGAATGTTTTTTTATTTTGAATCCCTTTGACAAGGAACTGATCGGGGCCGGCGGCTGGCTGGCGCTTGCCGACGCGAACTACTAAAGCAATTGTCATTGGTGGGCACCGGAAGTACCTCGCCGTCTTAACCGCTGAAGATGGATACGGCCTTCATTGCCCCTATCTGCCGTGCCCCCTTGCCAACTGGCTTGGCGCCACTCTCGACCATTGAACCCGGCTGCTGCCGGGTTTCTTTGCAGGTGACCGCAAGCACGGCTCACCCCATGCCCCTGGCGGCCGTTTGCTTTGGGCAACATGGTTCGCATTGAACGCCACCGCCAAGCAACTGATCGCCAACATCCAGGCCACGGCCCCCCTGCGCATCTTTCTTTAATCTACATTCAAGCAACTGTTCCACCTCCGCAGGAGACGACTTATGGAAAACGCCTTTTCCGACCGCATAACCGATGTCCCCAAATCCTTTATCCGGGAGATCCTCAAGGTCACCATCGACGATTCGATCATTTCCTTTGCCGGCGGTCTGCCCAACCGCCAATTCTTTCCGGTCAAAGGACTGCAAAAGGCGGCCCACGATGTCTTTGAGAAGTCCGGCAGCGAGATCCTGCAATACGCCAACTCAGAGGGCTATCCCGGATTGCGCCAATTCATCGCCGACCGCTACCGCCAGCAGGATGGGCTCGACATTCCGGTGGAGGACATCCTCATCACCACCGGCTCGCAGCAGGGACTCGACCTGCTGGGCAAGATCTTGCTCAACGAAGGCGATGACCTGATCATCGAGGAACCGGGCTATCTCGGCGCCATTCAGGCGTTCTCCCTCTATCGGCCGCGTTTCCATCCGGTGCCGGTGAGCGAAGGCGGCATGGACGCCACTGCCCTTGCCCAGGTGCTGAGGGAGCGGTCCCCCAAGCTGCTCTACACCGTCACCAATTTCCAGAATCCGAGCGGCATCAGCTACTCCGACGACAACCGGCAGGCCGTGGCCCAGTTGATCCGCGGCAGCTCATGCCTGGTCATCCAGGACGATCCCTACGGCGACCTGCGCTTTACCGGCAGCCGCCGGGCTTCCTTCAAACGGCTGCTGCCGGAAAATACCGTGCTACTCGGCTCCTTTTCCAAGACCGTGGCCCCGGCCCTGCGGCTGGGCTGGCTGGTGGCGCCGCCGCAAATCATGGAGAAGGTGATCGTCGCCAAACAGGCCGCCGACCTGCACACCGATTACCTGGCCCAGCGTATCCTGTACCGATTTTTGCGCGACAACGACATCGACGCCCATATCGCCACCATCATCCACCAGTACGGCAAACAGAAGGAGGCGATGGTGGGCGCGATCAAGGAATTTTTTCCGGCCGGCGTACAGTTCACCAACCCCGAAGGCGGCATGTTCCTGTGGATCACCCTGCCCGAAGGCCTGTCGTCGATGCGCCTTTTCGAGGCAGCCATTGCCCAAAAGGTGGCCTTTGTGCCCGGCACCCCCTTCTACGTGGACCGCAAGGACAGCAACACCTTGCGGCTCAACTTCTCCTGCTCGGACGAGCCGACCATCGTCGAAGGGATCAAGAGACTGGGCGCTTCCATCCGCGAGCTGGCTT
>WRKE01000092.1 GCA_009778235.1 Pseudomonadota bacterium | reverse complement strand
TTCCCGCTCCTTGTTATGCCCTCCATTGGACAGCATGGGTAGCAGATTCTCCACTTAATGGCTTGTACAAATTCCCAAGGCAACTTCTAGCTTTCCATTCTCGTCGAGCGCCAGCAAGTCGAGCCGCTCGCTCGTATCATCGAATCCAGCGAATTCTTTTTGGATTATCAGCAGGTTTTCACCGAGAATACGTGGATTGCCAGCAATCCACTCCTGTAAATCGTATCGCTCGGATAGCTTTAACTCCGAGAAAGATTTCTTTTCAAGCGAGACTGCTTTTTTATTTTCCTTGTCTATCAAAAACACGATGTGTACTCCTTAATGTCGTTCTTCAAAGCTACCCTTGCCATGAAATGAGAAGTATCACGCCCGACATCCACGCACTACTTGCCAGAAGAAGCCTCATAGACGATAGCTCTGTTTCATAACCGGATTTTATCCGCGCCCACGTGTGAAGGCAAGCCTGGAAAATACTACCGGCACAAGCTTGTACAGTGCTCTGATCAATCGATATCCCCGCTAACATTCAAAAATCCTGCGTCGCCGGCTTCTGCCGGCAGGATGAACCCAATATGTTCCCATCGTGCCCCGCTGCATTGGTCAGAGGAAATGGTATAAACCGGGCAGTCGCCGCGTTCCGGTTGCGGTGGGCCTTCTCAGGCATCGGACGGCAAACCGATCACCGAACCGTTTCTGCCGGTGACGCCATCGTCAAGGGCGTGCGCCCGGCGGTAGGAGAAGAACTGCGGGTTGCAGCGGGTGCACAGGCCAATGGTGTCGATGTGTTCGGCTAGAAGGCCGGCGTCCAGTAACTGCTGGCGACTGATGGCCCAGAAGTCGAAATGGTGCGGGCGAACCTGAAAGGCATGCATCCAGGCGGGCAGTTCTTTTTGGTAATGGATGAATTCGGCGCAGCAGGGACCCAGGGAAGGACTGATGGCTGCCCGCAGATTGGCCGGCACCGCGCCGTACTCAACGCGCAGGCAATGGATGGTCTTGCCGATGAGATCAAGGACACTGCCCCGCCAACCGCAGTGGACAGCGGCAACCACCTTTGGATCCTGTGCCTCGAGCAGCACGGCCTGGCAATCGGCCTGCTGAATCAGCACGCCAATGCCGGGCAAGGGGGAAATCAAGGCATCGTAGCCTTCCGGCTCCGCGTCAAGATGGGTCTGGTCGACCCGGAGGATGCGGTCGCCATGAACCTGATGCGCCGAGACCAGGTGGTCGAGTCCCAAGGTTTTTTGTATACACGTCCGGTTGTGATGCACACGCTCGGCCGCATCACCGACGTGATAGCCGAGATTGAGGGAGGCGAAGGGAGCATCGCTGGCACCTCCGGCGCAGGTGAACATGCCGTGGGGCGCGGTCAGCAGGTGGCTGGTGTAATGGGCTGGGGATGACTGGTTCGGGTGCATGGCGTGAGGTGAGCGGCACATGGAAGGCAGCGATTGGCGAGGGCCTGGTTGGAGCGGTTTGATCGATCGTGCCTGGACAAATCATGTTTTTTGGGTCGCGGGACCATTGACGCCCCATCGGCAAGCATGGCGGCATTGCCAATGGGGATGCAACCATACCATACAAAAACCGCAAACCGGAAGAAAACCGGGTGACGCGGGTCAAGGAATCGGGTAATTGGATTCGCGTGTTCAGCGCAATATGAATCTTCTTCCCACCTGGCTGCGCTGTGGCGCAGCCTTTCCCCATGACCAGCTTGGCTGGTTTGTCCTTGTTGACCAGGAGAATGCTCATGGCTCGGTTTTTTGCTATTGCGGTGCTGGCCGCCATCATGTCCTGCGGTGGCCACACTGGGTATGGGGCTGATCTTTCCGCGCAAAGCAAGGTGGAGATCGGTTATCTGCTCTCGTTTCTGAAGAATTCCGGGTGTCAATTCAACCGGAACGAGCAATGGTATGGTGCGGCTGAAGCCGTTGCGCATATTGATGTTAAGTATAACTATCTGCTGAGCAAGAATATGCTTTCTTCGGCCGAGGATTTCATCGACAAAGCCGCGACCCAGAGCAGCATGAGCGGCAAGCCCTATTTGGTGCAATGCGGCGATGAGGTCCCGGTGCCAAGCGGGGTGTGGTTCAGAGAGGAACTGGAAAAATACCGCTTAAACCCACATTGAGCCGCCGGACCCTGTCTTTTTTCTCACGATTGATCCGTAACCTTGTGATGTTATGTTGATAGTGCCCAGCCCGTAGGCTGGGATGAAGCGTAGTGAATCCCAGCATTGCCTGTCCTGTTCGCGTTGGGTTTTGCTACGCGCACCCCATATACCCTGCAACTCTATGCAAGCCGCAATGAATAGTCCCGGATAGGTCTGTTGGTAAAAATCCCCGGGCAATCGCAGCGCCCGGGGATCAGGGAGAGGGCTTAGAGGTAGGAGAAGGTGGTCTTGTCCGCTTCCCGGTCGACGTGCACCTTGCCGCCCTTGGTCAGGCTGCCGAACAGAATCTCTTCGGTGAGGACATCGCCGATTTCCTTCATGATGAACCGACGCAGCGGCCGGGCGCCAAAGGCGGGCTCGTGTCCTTCCTTGGCCAGCCAGGCGCGGGCGGCGGGACTTAGGGTGATCGTCACCTTCTTGCCGGCCAACTGTCCCTGCAACTCCAGCATCATCTTGTCGACCACCTTTTCGACGGTGGCCGGCGAAAGGGCCTGAAAGGTGATGGTGGCATCCAGCCGGTTGCGGAATTCGGGCGAGAAGAGATTCTTGAGCACCTTTTGTTCCTTGCCCTTGGAATCACCCAAAAAGCCTATGGTCCGCTCGCTCATTTCCCGAGCGCCGGCGTTGGTGGTCATGATCAGGATGACATTGCGGAAATCGGCCCTGCGGCCGGCATTGTCGGTGAGGGTGGAATGGTCCATGATTTGGAGAAGAATGGAAAAGACATCCGGGTGCGCCTTTTCGATTTCGTCAAGCAGCAGCACCGTGTACGGGTACTTGCGGATGGCATCGGTCAGCAAGCCGCCCTGGTCAAAGCCGATGTAACCGGGAGGGGCGCCGATCAACCGGGCTACGGCGTGCTTTTCCATGTACTCGCTCATGTCGAAGCGCTCGAAATGAACCGCGAGGGAGGCGGCCAGTTGCCGGGCCACTTCGGTTTTGCCAACCCCGGTGGGGCCGGCAAACAGGAAGGAGCCGGTCGGCGCCTGCGGGTTGCCCAGACCCGCGCGGGAACGTTTGACCGCTTTCACCAGGGCTTCAAGCGCCTCATCCTGGCCAAAGATGACCGTTTTCAACTTGCCTTCCAGATGAAAGAGTTCGCCGGTGTCGTTGCTGGTCTTGCTGGTGACCGGCACCCGGGCGATTTTGGAGACGATCCGCTCGACATCCCTGATCCCGATGGTGCGCCCGGTCTTGCCGGTCAGGCGGAAAAAGGCTCCAACCTCGTCCAGCACGTCAATGGCCTTGTCCGGTAAAAACCGGTCGTTGATGTAGCGATGCGCCAGCTCCGCGGTGGCCTCGACCGCCGCCCGGCTGTAGCGGATCTGGTGGTGCTCCTCGTAATGGGGTTGCAGGCCGCGCAGAATTTTGACGGTATCATCCACCGATGGTTCGTCGATGTCGATTTTCTGGAAACGGCGGGACAGCGCCCGGTCCTTCTCGATTTGGTTTTTGTACTCCTCATAGGTCGTGGAGCCGATGCAGCGGATGGTCCCGGCCTGGAGCGCGGGTTTAAGCAGGTTGGACGCATCCATTGAGCCGCCGCTGGTGGCGCCGGCGCCGATAATGGTATGCATCTCGTCGATGAAGAGGATGGCCTTTTCCTTCTTCTCGATGGCGCTTACCACCTCCTTCAACCGTTTCTCGAAATCCCCCCGATACTTGGTGCCAGCCACCAGGGTGCCGAGGTCGAGCATGTAAATCTCCGCATCCTGCAGGAT
>WRKE01000091.1 GCA_009778235.1 Pseudomonadota bacterium | reverse complement strand
GGCGTTTCCGACAAGGCCGTGAATCAGGCGCAGGATGTGGCGGTGTGGCTGGCAGGGTAGCTTCTGTTTTTTTTTTCGGCAGTCCACTATTGTTGCGTGGCCGGCGGCTCGACAGAGGAACCGCGGGGCGCCGCCTGCGGACCAACGATCACCGTGGCGGCCCTCTCAGGCGCCAGATATCGCCTGGCCAGTTCGGTCAACTGATCCGCCTTGATGGCCGCGAATCCCTCGGAAATGGTAAGCGGCCATTGCAGTTGTTGCGGATGGCGGCTGGACAGGTTGAGCACCGATTCCAGCCAATAACGGTTATTGCGCTTAAGGTCCTTGATCGAGGTAATGGTAGGCGAAAGCGCCCGGTTCAGCTCATCCTCTCCGATCCCTTTGCTGACCAGACCCGCCGCCACTGCCCTGATCGCCCGGGCGAGTGATTCGGCCTGGTCCGGGGCGACGATCAGACTGCTCTTCATCAGACCGAACCCAGTGCTGGCCCGGCTGGGACGGCTGTCCACCCAAGGGGAATAAGTGGCCCCCAGCTCTTCCCTGATCTTGACCCGCAGCCGGTCATCGAACACCGAGGCCAGCAGATTGAGCCGCCGGGTGCGGTCAATATCCCAGAAATCGTCGGTTTGCCAGGCCACCATCAGCAGTGCCCGGTCGATGGTGCTGGTCGCCTGCAGGTGGAGCTGTTCACCGGCTGGGAAAATGATCGGCTGGGCCGGCTTCGTGGCCTGGGCTTGGCGCTGCTCCGCCCCGAAATATTTCCGAACGAGCTGGATCACCTCAGCCGGGTCCACATCTCCCACCACATTGATTTCCAGCGGCTCCTGGGCAAGGGCAGGCGTCAGCCATTGGCTGATTCCGGCCAGATCAACCTTCTCCACCTCGCTCCAGGCCGGCAACCCGTATTCCGGGCTGCCATTGGCCAAAAACCGCTCCCCTTGGATCTGGGCGATGCCTTCCGCTGTCCCGGCCAGTTGATCATACATCCGGCGCAGGTTTTCCCGGCTGCGGCGAAAGTCCTCGGGCCTGAAGGCAGAATCGTGCAGGCGGTGGCGGAGCAGTTGCAGCAGGGTTTCAAATTCATTGCGCAAGCTGCTGCCGTTGAAGGAAAAACTCTCGGGCCCGACCGTAAAATCAAGACGCACATTGGTTCCGGCCAAGGCTTCGCTCAACTGTTCGCGGCTCAAACGGCCAAGGCCGCTTTCACGCATCAGGGCCTCGGCGGCCAAGGCCATGCCCGCGACCGGTTCAGCCTGCCTGCCCGAGCCGAACTGCACCGAAAGCAACAGTTGATTTGCCTGAAAATCAGTGGGCTTGATATTAAGCAGCACGCCGCCTCCCAACGACACTGCCTTCACTCCAATCTCCTGATGATTCACCTGTTCGAGCGGTTGGTTGCCCGCATCCGCCGGCAGGGCCAGATAGGGAAAAGGGGCATGCTGGGCCTCGACCCAGGCCGGGATTTCCTTGGCCTGGTTGGCTTGGTACAGCTCACCCACCTGCTCCTGCAATTGGGCGGCCGTCAACCCAGGATCCACAATCCCGGCAAGGTGAATCTGCCGTCGCGGGCCGTTCCACAACTGGCGCAGGGTATCGTTGACCGCGGCCAAGCTCAACTGATCGAGCACTGGTCCATGTAAGGCCATTTCCTGCTCCGGACTTAAGATCACCTCATCATCGCCCAGTTTGCGGATGATTTCATCGGCAAGCTGGCGACTGTCGCGGGAGGAGGCGGTCTGCACCGCCGCATCAAGCATAGCCCTGATCTCCCGCTTGCCCCGCGTCAACTCATCGGCGGTGAATCCGTCCCGCAGGGCTTGAGCGAGGGTGGTCTGCAACAAGCTCAGTGCCTCTTGCCAGGTCCTGGCCTCGGTCCGGGCGGTCAGAGAGACATAGTTGTACTGCTTGAGGAAAAGACCGGCGTGGGCCTTGGGCTGCGCCAGGGGGCTATTAGGCCGCTGCTCGAGTTGCTTGAGCCGGTTGTCCAGCAGGATGGACGCCAGGTATTGTTGTAATTGCTCCCTTTCCCAAGCCTGGGAATCCGTCTGCGGCTTTCTGTTGTTCACCGCGGCCAGGGCCACGCTGGTGGTACCCAACTCCGGCTCGGGAAAAACGAGGATGTCGGTGCCTGAGGACTTGACCTGGCCCAGCTCCGGGCAATGGATCGTGGTATCTGCTGCCGTGAGGCCGGCAAAGGCCGTCTCCAGGAGCTTGATGGTTTCCGGCGGCCGCATGTCGCCGACCACCACCACAGTCATATTGTCGGGCCGATACCAGCTATCATAGAAGGCGCGGAGCTGGCGGCTATCCGCGGCATTGAGTACCTCTTCCACACCAATGGGGTCCCGCCGGGCCACGAGTGTGCCGGCAAAGTCGAACTCCATCTGTTTTTTGGAAACCCGGGCGGCAGCGGAATCGCGGCTGCGTTTTTCCGACAGGATGACCCCCCGCTCCCGGTTGACCTCGCCCTCCAGCAACAGGGCCCCCCGGGCATAATCGGCCAGCACCTTGAAACCATCCGCCATCACCGCCTCGTCCGCCGAGGGCAACATGAGATTGTACACCGTCTGGTCAAAACCGGTGCGGGCATTGGTGTCGCCGCCAAACCCCATGCCAATGGATTGGAAATACTCGATCAAGGTGCCGGGAGGGTAATGGGTGGTGCCGTTGAAGAGCATGTGTTCCAGAAAATGGGCCAATCCCCGCTGATCTTCGGTCTCATTGAGCGAGCCGGCCCGGACCATGAGGTAGAGGCCCACCCGGTTCTTGGGTTCACTGTTGGCCATGAGCACATAGCCAAGACCATTGGCCAGCCGACCGAACACCAGCGACGGGTCGGGCTGCAGATCACTGTTGTCCTGGGGCCAGTTGGCGGCCAGACAGGTTGGCGGCGTCTGAGCCGGGACGGCCTCGACGCCCTCGGCGGCCTTAGCCCGATCCGGCGACCAGAGGGCCAGAAGCGCGGGCAAAAGGATGATCATCAAACGTGACGAAAACACCATCAAGGATTGCTGCATTGTCGAACCTCAGGGTTTGGTGTACACAAGGATGGAAACAAGCCTTCAAACTATAGTGTGCGACCGGAGGGGAAACAAGATGATTATTGCCGGCAAACCAGCCCTGGTCCTGGGAGCGGCGCGGGGCATCGGCCGGGCCATCGCCCGAACCCTGGCAGGCCAGGGGGTGCGCCTGATTCTGCCCTGGTTCGACTGGCCCGAATCGGTGGCGGAACTACAGGAGGAGTTCGGCGGCGGCCAAGATGGCCACCTGTTGATGCGGACCGATCTGCGAAAGACAGAATCGGTGGCGGAACTGATGGCCGCCATCGACCAGCGGTTCGGCGGGCTTTCGATCGTGGTCAACAACATCGAACGCGGCGGCATGCCGATTGTGCATGGCGGCTACGGCCGGGAGATCAACCGTGACCAGTGGCAGGTGGAAATGGAGACCTGCTTGCGCGCCAAATGGCTGGTCTTCGACCAGGCCCTGCCCTTGTTGCGCCGCAGCGAAACAGGGGTGGTGGTCAACATCTCCTCGATCGCCGGCATCGTTGGCCGGTCCGGCCCGGCAGGTCTGCTGTTCAGCGACGGCTACGCCGCCGCCAACCGGGGGGTGCGCTCCTTAACCGAAACCTGGGCCAGAATCGGCGCGCCGACCATCCGGGTCAATGAACTCATGTTGGGGCTGATCGATTCCCGGCACGGACCAGGCACCAGGGGATGGGGCCTGCTCTCCGAACAACAGCGGCGCGACTTGCTCCACCATACCCTGCTGCAAAGAACGGGCACGCCCGAAGAGGCGGCGCGGGCCGTACTCTTTCTGATCCGGGATGCCGATTTTCTGACCGGCTCGGTGCTGCGGCTTGATGGTGGTTATGTGGTGGGGGGAGAA
>WRKE01000090.1 GCA_009778235.1 Pseudomonadota bacterium | reverse complement strand
TGGGCCGTTAGGGATTCGAACCCCAGACCAATTGATTAAGAGTCAACTGCTCTACCAGCTGAGCTAACGGCCCAAGTCGGAAAATCAAAGAGAGGCAATTGGCGGCTATGCGAAAATTGCGAGGCCATCTAATAGCATACCTGCGGGCCAGCGTCAAGAAAGAAGCTCAAAAGTTATGCGCATCCGCACCATCCCGGCACCGATGAAATAACCCTTGACTTTATGCTGTGTTAGCCTACTTTCATACCATCCATCTTTTTTACACCTAAGGAGAAATCTTTTTTATATGGAACATGTGGAGTCGCCGTCGGCCGGCCCGACGCCCTCTGGAGAGGAACCCCCGAGTAAGTCGTTTTTTGAAAGAATCAAATCAACCCTCGGGTTTCGCGGCGCCCCCGATACCACCGAGGAGCTGGAACACGAGATCCAGGAACTGCTGGAAGAAGGGGAGGAGCAGGGGCTGATCTCGGTGCACGAAGAGCGGCTGATCAATTCCATCTTCGATTTCCGGGAGACCATTGCCTCCGAAATCATGACCCCCTCGGTGGAAATGGTTTGCGCTGAATTGAACAGTTCCGTGCCGGAACTCATCCGCCTGATCATCCATGAAGGGTATACCCGCATCCCCATCTACCAAGGCACCCCTGACCAGATTGTCGGCATTCTTCATGCCAAAGACCTGTTGCGGATCTGCACCCGTGATCCTGCCGCTCCGGTCGATCTCAAGGAATTCCTC
The DNA here is from genome assembly GCA_009778235.1 of Pseudomonadota bacterium. Taxonomy (GTDB): domain Bacteria; phylum Desulfobacterota; class Desulfobulbia; order Desulfobulbales; family Desulfobulbaceae; genus Desulfobulbus. Next base: position 3,134 of record WRKE01000090.1, on the reverse strand, counting down.
AACCCCGTCGCCTTTATCCCCGAATTCAAGCCGATCACCGAGTTGCTGCGTGAATTCCAGTCGAAGAAGATCCACATGGCCGTGGTGGTCGACGAATTCGGCGGGGTGCGGGGCCTGGTTACCTTTGAGGACGTGATCGAGGAGATCGTCGGCGAAATTGACGACGAGCACGACGAGGAGGCCAGCGAGCTGCGGGTGGTGGACGAACGCACGGTCATTGTCGATGCCAAGATCGACATCGAGGAGGTGGAGACCCACTTCCGTCTCAGTCTGCCCAAAGGACCCTTTGAGTCGGTGGGCGGATTCATCATTCACCGCCTGGGCAAGGTGCCGCCGGTCGGCACCCTGGTGCAGGAAGGCGCGCTTGCCTTCAAGGTGCTCGGGGCTGATCCACGCCGGATTAAGAGTGTTCGCATCGTGCGCAACGATGAAACCGGGTCGTAAAGCTGACGGACTGGTCGCCTCGGCACTGGCTCCGCTCGCCTCCGCCGGTCTGCTGGCCCCGGCCATGTCCGGCCAGAGTGAATGGTGGCCGCTGCTGTTGGCCGGCCTGGCGCCGTTGCTCCTGTTGGTCCTCAACGCCCGCCCCGGCCGCAGCCTGCTGGCCGGTTTCGTCTTCGGGCTCATCTACCATCTGATCCTGCTGTACTGGATATTGATCGTGCTCGGCCATTACGGCGGCCTGTCCCTGGGGTTGAGTCTGCCGGCCCTGGTGCTGCTGGCCGCTTACATGGCCTGTTTTCCGGCGGCAAGCTGCTGGCTGATTGGGCTGATCGCCAGCCGCCATGGCAACCGGGACCCTTCGGTGGCGGCCCTGATCTGGACCGCGCCGGTGGCCTGGGTCGGATTTGATTACCTCCGTTCGGTGCTGTTCACCGGATTTCCCTGGATGGACCTCGGTTATGGCCTGTTCGGCCAGCCCATGCTGATCCAGGCGGCGGATCTGGGCGGCCATCATTTGCTCACCTTTAGCCTGATGCTGGTCAACTCTCTGGCGGCGGCAGGCCTTGATCGGATCGGCCGCGCTTCACGCTCAGCCCGGGGAGGGCGCTGGCCGATTCTTTTGGCCGTGGCCGTGCTGGCATCCATTGCCGGCTATTCGGCCCTACGGTATCAGACGGTGGCAACAACCCTGGCCAGGGCGCCAAAGGCCAAGGTGGCCGTGATCCAAGGCAATATCGATCAATCGATCAAATGGTCGAAGACCTTCAAAACGGCTACGATCGACACCTATCTCAAACTTTCGCAGCCGATGATGCGGGAGGCAGGGGCCGAGCTGGTGGTCTGGCCGGAAACGGCCCTGCCGTTCTACCCGCAAGAAGACTCCCTCATCCACCGGGTGATCGATAGCTTCGCCGCCGACAAGACCTGGCTGCTCACCGGCACGCCGACGTTTACCGTCACGGCCGGGGAGGACGGCGCCGAGCAGATCCGATACTTCAACGGCGCCCTGCTGCTGGGGCCCGGAGGTCAGGTCGGCGGCGAGTACACCAAGCAGCACCTGGTGCCCTTCGGCGAATATGTGCCCCTGCGGAGCTGGCTGCCCTTCCTGCAGCCGCTGGTGATCAATGTCGGCGATTTTTCGGCCGGAACCGAGCAAGGGCCGCTGGTGCTGGGCGCGATGCGGCTGGGAATGCTGATCTGTTACGAATCCATTTTCCCCGAGATCGCCAGGGAAAGCGTGGCGCGGGGGGCCAATCTCCTGGTCAATATCACCAACGACGCCTGGTACGGCCGGTCGAGCGCCCCCTACCAGTCCATGGCCATGGCCGGGTTGCGGGCGGTGGAAAACCGGCGTGCCCTGGTCCGCGCCGCCAATACCGGCATCAGCGGCTTTGTCGATCCCCTGGGACGGATCATCGACCGGACCGATATATTCGTTCCGGCGGCCCGGGTCGCTGCCGTGCCCCTGCTCGACCAACCCACGGTGTTTGCCCGCGGCGGCCATTGGTTCGGCCTGATCTGCTTGGTGATCGGGGCCTCTCTGATTTTGGGCCGCTTGGCATGCCGCCAATTCCGGCTTCGTCGTCAATGGGGAGAGGGCAAGGCGGGTTAAGGCTCCATCTCCGTGAAAAGGTAGGTTTTCCGCGGCGCCAGACCTTTCTTTCTTGAGACTTGCACCGTTTCTGTTTAGTATACTTTCTTCCGAACGGGATGGCCGGCGTGACGCGCCTGTACCGTTGTGGTGTTGACTGATCCTAACGAGGCGCCCCTGGGCGGGCTCGTTTCTTTTTTGTTTTTTTGTTTGCAGGTAAGCGAGGTGAACCATGGCCGATGTGACCGAATCCGCGGAATCCCGACAATTGCTCGATAGTTTGAAGGGCCGGATGCATGTGCTGAAGGAGCATCTTTGACTTAGATGGCAAGCGTGAACAGGTGGAGTTGCTGGAACGGCAGACGGTCAGCCCCAATTTTTGGGATAACCAGGCCGAGGCCAAGAGGGTGCAGCGCCAGTTGGGTCAGTTGCAGGACCTGATCGGTATCTGGGACAAGAATTACAATGATCTCGACGACGCCGGCGTGCTGCTTGACATGGCGGTCGAGGAGAACGATGAGGAAACCTACCGGGATGTGGTGGCAAGCTTAGACGAGCTGCGCCGCCGCATCGACCTGGTGGAGCTGGAGTGCATGTTTTCAGGCGAACACGACGCCAACAACGCCATCCTCACCATCCACGCCGGCGCCGGCGGCACCGAGGCCCAGGACTGGGTGGGCATGCTGCTGCGGATGTATCTGCGCTGGGCGGAGAACAAGGGCTTCAAGACCGACATCCTCGACCTGCTGCCCGGTGATGAGGCCGGCACCAAAAGCGTCACCATCCTGATCAAGGGCAAGTACGCCTACGGCTATCTCCGCTCCGAGGTGGGCATCCATCGGCTGGTGCGCATCTCGCCATTCGATGCCAGCGGTCGGCGGCATACCTCCTTTGCCTCGGCCATGGTCATGCCCGAATTGGACGACGACGTGGCCATCGAGATCAACGACAAGGACATCCGGATCGACACCTTCCGGGCCAGCGGCTCAGGTGGTCAGCACGTCAACAAAACCGATTCGGCCATCCGCATCACCCATTTCCCCACCGGGATCGTGGTACAGTGCCAGAACGAGCGCAGCCAGCACCGCAACAAGGACAT
>WRKE01000089.1 GCA_009778235.1 Pseudomonadota bacterium | reverse complement strand
GCCCGGTTGGCCTTCCAGGTATGCCGGAATGCCTGAAAGGTGATCAGGCCCGAGACCGCCAAAAGGTTGTTGGCCGCCAGCACCGCCTGCGGCAGATGATAGAGCAACGGGGTCAGAAACAACAGGGTCACGGCCACAAAACCGCCGTTGACCACCATGGCCATGCCGGTTTTTGCCCCGGTCTGCAAGTTGACGGCCGAACCGGTGAAGGAGCCACAGGCCGGATAGGACTGGAAGAACGAGCCGCCGATGTTGGCCAAGCCCTGGCCGATCAGTTCCTGATTGGGATCAAGCCGCTGCTTGGTTTTGGCGGTCATGGCCTTGGCCATGGAAATGGATTCCATGAAGCCCACCAGGGCGATAACCAGGGCCGCGCTCATCAGCTGCATCACCCCGTCAAAACTGATGGCTGGCAGGCGGAACGCGGGCAGGCCGGAGGGAATGGTCCCGACCACATCGCCACCGCCGCTGAGTTGTAGGGTCCCCTCGCCGACCTTCTTGACGTGCCACAGGCGGCCGTCGGTCCGTACCTCTCCCGGTACCGCGCCTATCCGATACAACTGGGTAGGTTGTCCCTCGGTAGAATCGGTGCGGGCGAAATACAGCTTGCGGATGCCCCGCAGTTGGTTGCGGCTTTCCTTTTCAGCCGCCTTGATGTCAAGGGCAAGCAGCTCCAGGCGATAGTGCAGATCGGCCACCACCCGGGAGTTGGACTCCTTCTCGGCCTGCCGCAACTGCACCGAAAGATCGGTCACGGTGCGGTTCAAGTCCGTGATGCGTTGGGCTGTCTGCTGGTACCCTTGGATCATTTCCTTGGCCGCCGGTGCCTCGACATCCTCGATCCGACCGGTGGCGGTATGTTCATAGCCGATGAGCGCGCTGACCAAGGTGGTAAAGGCCACCACCACCAGTACCCCGGGCCTGGCCAGGACCCGGATTCTTTGCACCAACAGCATCAGCGCCAGGCTGACCGCCGCCATTGCCAGGGTGGGTAGGTGGGTCAGGGGGATGTAGCTGAGCATCTCCCAGACATCCGCAAGAAAAGAATCGCTGCGCCCCTTGGGAATCCCCAAGAGCAGGTCCAGTTGGGAAAACCCGATGATCAGGGCTGCCGCATTCATGAAACCGAGAACCACCGGGTGGGAAACGAAATTGACCGCGTTACCCAGCTTGACCAGGCCGAGCACCAATTGGATGCAACCCACCATAAGGGTGAGCAGCAGCACCAATCCGATGTACGCCTCCGATCCCGGAGGAGCCAGCGGGCCGACGGCGGCGGCGGTCATCAGGGCAAGGATGGCGACCGGGCCGGTGGCCAGTTGCCGCGACGATCCCCACAGGGCGCCGAGCACCGCCGGAATCAGGGCGGTATACAGGCCGATCTGGAGCGGCAGGCCGGCCAACTGGGCATAGGCCATGGCCTTGGGGACCAGGACCAGGGACCCGGTGATGCCGGCAATCAAATCGGCGCGCAAAACATGCGGCGCAAGGGGAAACCAGGCCAGAAAAGGGAAAAGGCGCGACGCCAGCTTGCCGTTCATAGCGCGGGATCGGGCAAAGGGGGAGAGGGGACATCGGCGGAGTCCTGGGCGGTGATCACCAGCACCGCGCAGGGCGCCTGGCCGATGACATGTTCAGTCACATGGCCGGTGAGCATTTTGGTCAGCCCGCTTCTGCCGGGTCCACCGATAAGAATCATGTCCACCTCCCGCTCCCTGGCCGCCTTCACCACCGCTTCCGCCGGATCCCCTTCGGCAACCAACGGCTCACAGACAAGGGGAAGATTCGCCTGGAGCGCCTGGGCGCAAACCGCCTCCACCAGTTGTCTGGCCCCGGCCAGCTCCTCCTGGCGCCGGGCCACGGTCATAACCGTTATTTGCCTAAGCGTCGGGCAGGAGCCTCCCAGGCCCAATGCCTCCAGCGCCGCCTGCCGGCTGTTGGGCGAATCATTCATCGCCACCAGGATATGCCGGCCGGAGAGGGTGCAATCCTTTGGCACCACCAAGGTCCGGGGAAATCCCTGGGCGATCACCCTGGTGGTGGTCTTGCCCACCAGCCGCGCCCAAGGGTTGGCCTTGCCGCGACGGCCCATGAAGATGACGTCGGCCTGTCGCAGGCGAGCCTGCTCAACCAGGGTCTTTTCCAGATTGCTGGTGCCGACCACCACGATTTCAATCTCCACCCCGCTGTCGTCGGCCATGCCCTTGATGCGGTCAAAATGCGGGGCCAGATCGAGCCACCCCTGCCGGAGGGCAAGATTGGCGGCCCCGATCGATTCGGTCCGGGTTGGCACCGCATGCAGGACAATCACCTTGGCCCGGCAGGCTTGTCCGAAAAAAATGGCTTCCTGCACGGCCCCTTCGCTGAAAAGAGAGCCATCAGTCGCCAGCAGCAGGGTTTTGGTCGGGCCGAGCAAGGTATCGGAAGATTGGTCCATGGCGAATCCTCGCGCAAAAGGGGATCGATTCGTAAAGCATTACCATTCTTGAGCGGGCGAAACAAGCACTCCTTGCGGCCTGTCCTCACCTGCGTCCTGCCGCCCCGTTCGGCGTAGCCTGGGGCTCGCCATGGCGGAGCCGATACCTTCAACCATTTTTCCTTGACCTCAACTAGACGATCGGTCTATTGTGGCTACCATGACAAGCGATACCCGTGAACATATCCTGGTTTGTGGCGGGCGGATCATCCACCACAAGGGATTCACCGCCACCGGGCTGCAGGAAATCCTGCGGGCGGCTGGCGTGCCCAAGGGCTCTTTCTACTTCTATTTCAAGAGCAAGGAGGCATTCGGCCTCGCCCTGGTAGACTATTACCAGAGCCAGATCGCCGAGCAGGTCCGCCCGATTCTCAAGGACGCATCCAAGCCGCCTTTGGCGCGGCTGGCCAATTTCTTTCTCTGGTTCCGCACTCATTTCGAGCAGGAAGGATTCATCAAGGGCTGCCCCATCGGCAATCTCATCCAGGAACTGGGGGACATCAACCCCGCCTTCCGGGAAAAACTCAACCATTCCCTAGAGGGCCTGATCCGGTTCGTGGCTCGCTTGCTCCAGGAAGCCAGGGAGCAAAACGAGCTGCCGGCCCGCCTTGAGCCGGAGGCCACGGCCCGCTACATCCTCTCCGCCTGGCAAGGCGCCCTTATCCGGATGAAGGCCGTTGCCGGCCCGGAGCCCTTGGATACGTTCCAGCGCATGACCTTTGAGGTTCTATTGGCCTGACTGCGGCTCAACCCGCATGCCCTTGCTCGGGCACACATCCCACCAAACCAGACGACCAGTCTGCTACAAGGAGAAAACCCTATGTTCGTGCTTGACTATCAGACCCCGGAAAAGGCAACAGGAGCTGTGGCGGAAACATACGATATCTTTCGGCAGAAACGCAGCCCGGTACCGGCCCCCCTGCAATTGATGAGCGCCAGTCCGGGGCTGTTCAAGCTCTTCTTTGCCCAGACATCGTACTTCATGTACCATGAAGCGCTCAGTTTCCCTCTGTTGGCAGCCATCCGTCTCCTGGCCGCCCAGCAGGTGTGCTTTGACCACTGCGTCAATCTCAACAGAACCTGGTTGAGCAAGACCGGGCTGTCGGATCAGGATCTAGACGATCTTGCCGCCGGCCGCCAGGTCGAGGCCTTCAGCGAGGCCGAAAACGCACTCCTTGGCACCGTCGCCAAGGTGCTGCGCAAAGAGAAAATCAGCGAAGACGAGATACAGCATCTCCGCACACTCGACTGGAAGGACAGCGACATCCTCGACGCCTGCGCTCAAGGAGCCAGAATGCTGGAGCTGACCTGCCTATTCGAGGCATTCAGCAAATAACCTGGACGCAGGGTCTCGAACGGGACAGACGGCGGCACCCGGTT
>WRKE01000088.1 GCA_009778235.1 Pseudomonadota bacterium | reverse complement strand
CGCCGATTGTGGCCGCCCTTTTCGGCTCGAGCCGGCAGCTGGCCACCGGGCCGGTGGCCGTGGTTTCGCTGATGACCGCGGCTTCGTTGGAACCACTGGCCACCGCTGGCAGCGAAGGATATATCGCCTTTGCGATCCTGCTTTCGCTGTTGGTCGGCCTGTTTCAGTTGGCGCTTGGTCTGTTGCGCCTGGGACTGGTGGTCAACTTCCTGTCCCATCCGGTGGTCAACGGTTTCACCAACGCCGCCGCCATCATCATCGCCACCTCGCAGTTGTCCAAGATGTTCGGCGTTAACGTCGACAGCGCCGAGCATCACTACGAGACCATCATCCGGGTGATGCAGTCCGCGATCCATTACACCCATTGGCCGAGCTTGCTCGTCGGGGTGCTGGCCCTGGCGATCATGATCACCCTAAAGCGCATCGCCCCCAGGGTACCCAACGTGCTGGTGGCGGTGATCGTCACCACCTTGCTGTCCTGGATGCTTGGCTTTGAGCACAATGCCGACATTGACAGCAAGTCCATCCTATCGCCCAAGGCCATGGAATACATCGTCAATTTCAATGAGGCCACCACCGGCATCCAGCCTTTGGCCGAGGAGAGGACCAAGACCAGCAAGCGGCTTGAAGAGGCCAAGCAGGGCCACAATGCCATTGCCCGGCTCGATGCCGAGCATGACGACCGGGTGATCCAATCGAAGATCGAGGAGCTCAAGACCAAGGCCCATCTCTACCGGGAAGAGATCCGGCTGCTGCTGTTCAAGGCGGCCATCCAGCCCGATGGCAGCGTGCGCTATTATCTTGCCGATGAATTGCCGGCCGGCTCCAAAACCGACGGCAGAACCTGGCGCATCCGGGCGGGGAGCAAGGTGATCAAACTTGACAAGGTGCCGATGTCCGGCGGCGGCGAAGTGATCGGTGTGGTGCCCAAGGGCCTGCCGTCGCTGACCGTGCCTAAGGTGGACCTGGGCGTCATGCTCCATCTCTTCCCCTATGCCGCCATCATCTCGCTGCTTGGCTTCATGGAGGCGATCTCCATTGCCAAGGCCATCGCCAGCAAGACCGGCCAGCGCATCGACCCCAACCAGGAGTTGATCGGCCAGGGTTTGGCCAATATCGTGGGTTCCATCGCCAAGAGCTATCCAGCCTCTGGTTCCTTCTCCCGTTCGGCGGTCAACCTCCAGGCAGGGGCCATGACGGGTTTGTCGAGCGTTTTTACCAGTTTGACCGTGGTGATCGCGCTCATGTTCTTCACCCCGCTCCTTTATCATCTGCCCCAGTCAGTGCTGGCGGCGATCATCATGATGGCGGTCATGGGCCTGATCAACGTCTCCGGTTTTCTCCATGCCTGGAGGGCGCAGTGGTATGACGGCCTGATCTCCATCCTCTCGTTTGTCTGTACCCTCTGGTTCGCGCCCCATCTCGACAAGGGCATCATGCTGGGCGTGATCCTTTGCCTGATGGTGTTCCTCTACAAGAACATGCGGCCGGTGGTGACCTCGTTGACCCGTGACCGTAGCCGCGCGCTGGTATGCGCGGTGAGCACCGGGCTTGAGGAGTGCAAGTTTCTGTCGATCATCCGCTTCGAAGGCCCACTCTTTTTCGCCAATGCCAGCTATCTCGAAGACAAGATCTCCGACCTGATGTTGTGCAAGACCACCCTGCGCCATATCCTGATCGTGGCCAATGGCATCAACGATATTGACGCCTCCGGCGAAGAAACATTATCCTTGTTGGTCAGCCGGCTGCGCAGCGCCAAGATCGACATCTCCTTCAGTGGGGTCAACGAGACGGTGCTGCAGGTACTGGGCAGAACCCATCTGTACAACAAAATCGGCGCTGACCATGTCTACCCGACCATGGAAGAGGCCTTGAAGGTCATCCACCAGGACGTGCACACCATCGAGGAAATGCAGCGTTGCCCCCTGGTCGACAATCCCAAACCCGAGATCATTCATCCATAAGAGAGGCATCCCATGTCTGTGATTACTGTTTTCAATGCCCTGCATTGCAACGAAGAGTTGATTATTTCGCAGTTGATCGACAAAACTGGTTATCGGCTGGTCAGCGACAACGAGGTCAGCGGACTGGCCAGCAAAATGTCGGGGATTCCTCCGGAGCGGATCAGCCGAGCCTTTGCCGCCAAGGCTTCACTGTTTAACCCCTTTACCCACGAAAAGGAGCGGTCCATCGCCTATCTCCGCCAGGCGGTCGCCGAGATTCTGACCGAGGGCAACATGGTGTTGACCGGTTTTTGCAGCCATTTCATTCCTGCCTCTATTTCCCATGTGTTGCGCATCTGCCTGATTGCAGACATGGCTTTCAGGGTCAAACAGGCCCCGTCCGGGCAGGACAAGGCGATCCACAAGAACGACGAGGACAAGGCCTCGTGGGTGCTGCGGATGACCGGCCGACAGGATCCTTGGGATCCGTCTCTGTACGATATCGTCATCCCCACTGACAAGATCGGGGCGCAGGAGTCCATCAACCTCATCGTTCGCAATCTCAATACCGAGGTGCTGGCCCCGACCGAGGCCTCGCAGGCCGCCCTGGCCGATTTCCGGCTGCAGGCCAAAATCCAGATCGCCCTGACCTTGGAAGGCCATGAGGTGTCGGTGGTGGTCAAGGAGGGCGCGGTGACCCTGACCATCGAGAAAAACGTGTTGATGCTCAACCGGCTTGAGCAGGAACTCAAGGAAATAGTGGAAAAAATCGAAGGGGTCCGATCGGTGGTCACCGAGGTCGGCAAGAATTTTCACCAGGCGGATATCTACCGCAAGCTCGACTTCCAGGCTCCGGCCCGGGTCCTGCTGGTGGACGACGAGCGCGAATTTGTCCAAACCTTGTCCGAGCGGCTGCTGCTCCGTGACATGGGCTCGGCGATCGCCTACGACGGTGAATCGGCCTTGGAGATGCTGCGCGAGGATGAACCCGATGTGATGATCCTCGATCTGAAGATGCCCGGCATCGACGGCATGGAGGTGCTGCGGCGGGTCAAGGCCTCTCAGCCGGAGATCGAGATCATTATCCTCACCGGCCATGGCAACGAAACCGACCGGGAAACCTGCATGCAGCTCGGCGCCTTCGCCTACCTCCAGAAACCGGTGGATATCGATGTTCTGAGCGAGACCATGAAGCAGGCCAACGAGAAAATCATGCTGCGCCGCCAGCAGCAGGGTTCCTGATTGCAGCGCCACAGGTCGGGGCGGCGAGGAGAGACGCGCACACCGCTCCGACCTATGCCATACCGCCGCTTTCCGCATCCATCGCGGTGGCGTCGTTACCAGCAGTAGCTTGCGATCCTTGCCGTCAACGTCAATTTTAGCGCGTGTGAGCAATTGCCATGCAGGATGTATGGAAACGCCTTAAGCCCAAATTTCTAGAGCATTCCGAACAGACGTCAGGCACGAACAAATCGTTCAACTTCAGGCGGCTGTGGAAGCAATCGATCGTCATCACCCTGGCCGTGGTCCTGTTGCCGCTGTTCACCTTGGGAGTGATTGACTACACCATCAGCCGCAATGCCCTTGAGTCTGAACTGCTGTTGCGCACTACCCGCCTGGTTTCCAATTTGCGCCGCAGCCTGACCTCCTACCTGGAGGAGCGGGTTTTTGCCCTGAATTTTATCATTCTCGACAACAGTTATGCGCAACTGGCCGATGAAAGCCGGTTGAAGCAGATCCTGGAAAACTTAAAAGGTGGCCTGGGGGAATGGTACGATCTCGGCTTGATCGACCATACCGGCAGGCAGGTCAACTATACCGGCCCCTACAATATCCTGGGCATGGACTACAGCGGGCAGGACTGGTACAAGAAGCTGCACTACAAGGAGATAGAGAC
>WRKE01000087.1 GCA_009778235.1 Pseudomonadota bacterium | reverse complement strand
CAGGATAGTGGCATTGTTGCGGAATTCGTCCCCGGTTACAGCGGCGGGCCCGTTCCGGCATCGCACCGGATTCCCTTTTTCATCCGTTGATACGGACACCTGAACCTCATGCGGGCCATCCTACAAGGGGCATGCGGCGAAGTCAAGCCGCGATTGCGGGCTGTCCGGAAAAACGCGCTGAGCCGCGACCAAGCGGGCAGGAACCGTTTAACAGAAGTCCTCGCCAGGCGCCGGGGTTACCAGCCGCGGCAGCAGGGCCTGCACCTCTGGGACCGTCCATTCCGGATGGCCGGAGGGCGTGGCCACTTTGATCTGGTTGAGCCCCCGGGCGATCTCTTCGTAGCTTTTTCCCTTCCGCCGCAGATGCCGGATGGAGGTCGAAAGTTGCTCCCAACTGAAGGTTTTCTGCATCCCGACCGGACCGGACTTGGGTGGTTTGACCTTGGGCGACTCAAGCCGAAGCGGTTCAAGAACTGGGTGTTCGGCTTCGGTCCATGCCGGCTCGGGTTCTACGGTTGGCAGCACCACGGCCTCGTAGATGTCCGTTGCCTGTTCCTCCGGATGGACGCCCGTTTCCTGCTCCTCGACCGGGGCGGGCACGGCGGGCAGGGGCTTGTATTCCAGTTGCAGGCCGGTCATCAATCGCATCAGGTCGTCGATTTGCCGGTCACGGCGCGCCAACTGCTCGCGCATGTCCTCCAGTTGCTCGCGCAGCAACTCGATCTGCTGTTTGTAGGCCAAGAGGAGATCATCTAAAAAAGCGGCCCCGGTGCCACCCGTCATCGTCTGGCCGCCAGAGGATCGCGCATCGCCACCGGCGGTTTCCTCGCCGTCACGGGCATAGGTGGCAAGCAGTTGCCGTCCCGTATCCCATCGTTCCAGGTCGGCATAGCGGAAGCGGACCTCTTGTTTGCCGGACACCGGGTTGAGCACCAGTTTGTAGGGCAACCCCCGCTTGCGGTATCGACTGATGGATTTGGTCGAGACCTTGAGGAAATCGGCCGCCTCTTTCTGCGTCGCCATATAGTCGTTGTCGCCCATGTCCACCTCGCGTATCGATTAGGGTTGGTCACTCCTTTCGGCCAGCAGCTCCCGTCCAGTTTCGATTACCGACTGGAAGAAGCGATCGAGTTCAGGTTCGCCAACATTGATATTGGTGATCAACAGCCGCAGGGCCAATTGGCCGCTGACGTACCCCGTGCCGACCAGGGCACGGCCGGCGTGGTGCATCCGATCCCGCAGGGCCTTGTTGAACGGCTCGGCCGGGATGGACTCCGGGGTCCGGAACCGGAAACAGATGTTGAAGGATTCCCTGGGTACCACCATTTCCAGCTCGGGCCGGCGTCTCACCTGGTCTTCGGCATATTGGCACAGCGCCAGATAGTGCTCCACCCGTTCGGCCAGGCCAGCCTGGCCGTAGAATTTCCAGTCGAGGAACCACTTGAGGCTGTCGACCCGGCGGCCGCATTGCAAGGATAGGGTGCCGAGGTCGCGGATCTCGCCGTCTTCGCCCTGACGGAAAATATAGGACTCGTCGCCGGCGCTGCATACCTCCCGCAAAAAAGAGGGGGCCCGATTGAACAACAGCACGTTGCACATCAGGGCCGTACCCAGCATCTTGTGGAAATCGAGGGTAAAGGAATCGGCCTGCGCCAGCCTGGGCAAAAACTGGTGCCGCAGGCGGTCGCTGAAGAGCACCGCCCCGCCCCAGGCGCCATCGACATGCAGCCAGAAGTGATAGCGCTCGCGCAATGCCAACAGCGGCTCCAGGGGGTCGTAGCTTCCCCGCACCGTGGTGCCGGCGGTGGCCACCAGGAAAAAAGGCCTGCCGCCCGCGGCCACCGTTTCAGCCAGCCGTTTTTCCAGGGCCGGGATATGCATGCGGCCGTGGTCATCCACCGGGATCTTGAGCAGGTGGTCCGCCCCCAGACCGAGGATATTGGCGGCCCGATCCATGGAATAGTGGGCGTCGGCGTTGACCAGGGCGAACAGCTCCTGGCCGCCGAACAATCCCCGCTGTTTGACCTCTGGCGCCAGGCCGTTGCGGGCGGCCATCATGGCAAGCATGTTGGCGTTGCTTGAGCCGGTGGTCATCTGGCCGCTGCCCCCCTTGAAGCCGACCAGGTCGAGCATGGTTCGCAGCAGGTACTTTTCCATCAGGGTCGACACCGGCGCGGTCTCGAAGGTGCAAGCCGAGGTGTTGGTGATGGCGGTGATCACCTCGCCGACCACCGACGGCAGGTTGGCGCCGGCCCACATGCGGTTGAAGTAGGCGGGATGGCTGGTCTTGACGGCATGCGCCAGATAGTGCTCCACCCAGGTGAAAAGCGCATCCCAATCGCCCCGGCCACGCTCATCCTCAAGGCCGAGCCGCTGACCAAGGGTTTTGGGGTCGAGATAGTCGACGAACTTTCCCTGACCCTGGTCATGAGAATAACGGATGACGAGCTGCATCAGCCGTTCGAAAATTTTGTCCTGCTCCATAGATTCCGTGCTTGTTTTAGATCGATCCCGGCTTCGTCAACCACGGATCAAGCGCGCCCCAACCAAGGGGGTACTGTCCGGCCGACGCGCATGGTTGGCGTACCTGGAAAAATGTTCCACGGCAGGGTGGGGTCAGGGCGTCTTTAGCCCCCCTCCTCGCCAGTCTGGCTACCGTGGAAAAATGATAGCTTATACTACAACAGCGACGGATAATCGAATAGAAAGTAGCCCTGTGGGCACAAGAACGAGGAGGAAAATTGACGGCAATGGACTGGCCCGGAGCCGGCTTTAGCTTTAAGCGTCAGGTGACGCCTTCCTTCTCTGGCGAGGAAACCTGATCGACGTGCACCATGCCCTCAAGCAGCAGGCGATCGATCCTCACGCACATTTGCGTCTCGTCCGGATCAGGCACCTGTCCGGAGTAGAACTTGAAGGAGCCTTTGCCCCAGGAAAGGGTCTCGAAGAAGGCTTCCTTGATCTGGCGCAGCAGGGATTTGTCCAGCAAATAGGGCTGGATATAGCCCTTTTCCAGGAGGAGCTTGCCGAACCGCTGCCGCGATCTGGACCGCTGGTGCAACTGCAGACATTCCTGCAACTGCTCTTCGGTGATCGCCTGGGCGTCGAGGAGAATCTGGCCGATCCTGCGCTGCTTGGCCTTGAGCAGGCCGCGAATGAGCATTCCCTTGCGGAAGAAGAAAATAGAGCTGTTGCCCTTGGCCTGGATCAAGAGTTTTCCGGTCAAGGTGGCGAGGTCGAGCAACTGGAAGATGTTCTCGATCGGGATGGTCTCGAGGTCTCCCTGGAGCGAGGCCGTCGTCGTGCGGGGCTGGACAGTCGGGATGATCTCCTGCCTGGATCGCGGTTTACGGCCCGGGTGAAAGAAAGGAGGCATAACAAGGCCTTGGTCGATGGGGTTCATTCTTTAACATACGCAAATCGTTCAAAGAGAACGGCTTGCCATATCAATCCGGAGGCAAGAATATCCTCCCGGACGGTGGAAAGGCGCAAACTGCTGGCGTCTTCCCGGCTGATCGCGCTCCTTCAGAATAAAAGCAATGGATCAGATCTGGGTGATGTCCTCCGGGGCGTGGGTCAGCGCCTGCACGCCGTGCTCCCTGAGTACATACGTGTTCTCGGTGCCGATGGCTCCTTCGTCAAAAACGAATTTCGGCTCCAGCGCAAAGGTCATGCCCTCGGCCAACGGCATCTTTACCCCTTTGGCGAAGATCGGATATTCGTCGAGTTCCAAGCCGACCCCGTGGCCGATGAAACGGACCCGGTCGTTGCCGATGCCCATGAAATGCTCCTGCAGTCCCAGCGATTCCGCCAGTTCAACGGACTTGGCATAGAC
>WRKE01000086.1 GCA_009778235.1 Pseudomonadota bacterium | reverse complement strand
GACATCATGGCCTCGGTGGGACTGGTCGGCATCCTCATGCTGATGATCATTCCCCTGCCGCCGTTGATCCTCGACCTGTGCCTGTCGATGAACATCACCATGGCCATCCTCATCCTGATCATCAGCCTGTACACGGAAAAGGCGGTGGAGTTTTCGATCTTCCCCGCCATCCTGCTGATGACCACCTTGTTCAGGTTGTCGCTCAACGTCGCCTGTACCCGGCTGATCCTGCTGCATGGCCACGAGGGCCATCACGCGGCCGGAGCGGTCATCGAGGCCTTCGGACAATTCGTGGTTGGCGGCTCCTATGTGGTCGGCATGGTGATCTTCGTCATCCTGGTGCTGATCAACTTCATCGTCATCACCAAAGGTGCAGGCCGCATTGCCGAGGTCGCGGCCCGTTTCACCTTAGACGCCATGCCAGGCAAGCAGATGGCCATCGACGCCGACCTCAACGCCGGCCTGATCGATGAAAACACGGCCCGCAAACGACGCGAGGAAATCTCCAACGAGGCCAATTTCCACGGCGCCATGGACGGCGCCTCGAAATTTGTCCGCGGCGATGCCATTGCCGGCATCATCATCACCCTGGTCAATATCGGCGCCGGCTTCATCATCGGCGTGATCCAAAAAGACATGCCCTTGGCCGAGGCGGCGAAGAACTATACCATCCTCACCGTGGGTGACGGCCTGGTAGCCCAAATTCCGGCCCTGATCATCTCCACCGCCGCCGGTATGCTGGTGACCCGTTCGGCCGGCCGTGATGATTTCGGTTCAGAACTTAAAACCCAGTTCACCCGCTACACCAAGGCGCTGTGGGTCGTGGCGGGAATTCTGCTTGGTTTTGCCCTGATTCCCGGCCTGCCTTTCATTCCCTTTCTGGTCATCGCCTCACTGCTGGCCTATGCAGCCTACAGCCTCGACAAGGCAAGGGCCGCCCAGAAACTCGAGGAGGCCGCGACCGAACGGCCGCAGCCCACGGTCAAACCTGACCAGGATTACGAAAAGATGCTCAATGTCGACCTGATCGAATGCGAGGTCGGCTACGGCCTGATCCCCTTTGTCGACGCTGCCCAGGACGGTGAATTGCTCTCCCGCATCCTGTCGATCCGCAAACAGTTTGCCCAGAGCAGCGGCTTCATCGTGCCGCCGGTGCACATCAAGGATAATCTCCAACTCAACCCGAACCAGTACACCATCAGCTTAAAGGGTGTTGTCATCGCCACCGCCGAAATGATGCCTGGCTATTACATGGCCATGGATCCGGGGCTGGTCACCGAGACCATCAAGGGTTTGCCGACCAGGGAGCCGGCCTTTGACCTGCCGGCCATCTGGATCACCGAGGACAAACGGGAACAGGCCCAAATTGCCGGCTATACCGTGGTCGATTGCATCACGGTCATGGCCACCCACATCAGCGAGATAATCAAGAAGCACGCCCATGAGCTGCTGGGCCGCCAGGAAACCCAGGCCCTGATCGACAACTTGAGCAAAAACTATCCCAAACTGGTCGAAGAACTGGTGCCGCACCTGCTCAACTTGGGCAGCGTGATGCGAGTGCTCCAGAATCTGCTCCGCGAGAACGTCTCCATCCGCGATCTGCGGACCATCCTCGAGACCATGGCCGATTATGCCCCCGTGACCCAGGATACCGACGTACTCACCGAATATGTCCGCCATGCCCTGTCGCGGTCGATCTCAGCCAGCCATGTCGGGTCCGACGGTACTCTGCCGGTGATCACCCTAGACCGCGCCGTGGAGGAGTCTATCCAAACCGCCATCCAGCACCGGGAACGGGGCAGCTACCTCGCCCTGAACCCCAAGACGGCCCAAAAAATCCTGGAGAGCCTGAGCAACCTGATTACCTCGCAAACTGCCAGCCAGCAGCCGACCCTGCTGGTGCTGCCGCAGATCCGGCCCCATTTCCGTCGGCTGATCGAACGCTATTTCCCCAACTTAGCGGTGCTGTCACACAACGAGATTACCTCACAGGTTCGTATTCAATCCATAGGAACGGTGACCATCGATGCAAGTTAAGGTCTTTGAAGCAAAGGACATGGCCACGGGCTTGAAAATGGTCAAGGAGGCGCTGGGCCCCGATGCCCTCATCCTCTCCACCCGTACCATCCGCAACAGTTCCCTGGGCGTGCTCGGCAAACCAATGATGGAGATCACCGCCGCCGTTGACAACAACTGGCAGGAACCTGCGTCCAGCCCCCAAACGCCACGGCCCCCGAGATCCGGCAAGATGATCCGGTCCCGCAACCGGGATGCGGTCCAAACTGAGCTTACCTACGAGGAGCTATGGCGCCAGCGCGAGCCCCAAAAGCATCCTTCCCCGCCTTCTGAGCGCGGCATTCCGGAGTCAGGCTCGGTCGACCAGGGCATCCAATCGGAACTGACCGAGCTGCGCGCCCTGGTCAACGGTCTGACCAACCGCATTGCGGACCTGAACACCCCTGCCCTGCACCGTCCCTACGTGGAGCCCGAATTTGCCGTGGCGGCCGGTCAAGCCCCGGTCCAGGAGCCGATGGTCGGCTTACTCACCGGCTACGGCATCAACCAGGAGACGGCCCAGGTCCTGGCCCGCTTTGCCAGAGAAACCATCGGCAATGGGCGCCAAGTCGACGACGTGAGTCTGAACGCCCTGCTCAAGACGGCAATCGCCCGGATGTTCAACACCGCCCAGGTGCTGGACAGGCGACCTGGACGGCAGCAACGTCTCAGCCTGATCGGACCGACCGGGGTGGGCAAGACCACCACTCTGGCCAAGATCGCGGCCCATTACTTAAGCCGCCATGGCGGACGAATCGGGCTGATCACCATCGATACCTATCGGATCGCGGCGGTGGAACAGTTGAAGGTGTATGGCGAAATCATGCGGCTGCCGCTGGAGGTGGTGATCTCCCCCCAGGAGCTGGAAGCGGCTCTGGACAGATTCCGTGACGCTGATCTGGTGCTGATCGACACCGCCGGCCGCAGCCCGAAAAGCGGGCTCGAGATCCAGGAACTGGCGGCTTTCCTCCGCCCGGAATTGGGGATCGAGAACCATCTGCTCCTGTCGGCGACCACCAGGGAACGGGAGATCGAGGAAACGATCCGCCGCTTCTCGGTCCTGGCGATCAGCAATTTCATTTTCAGCAAAATCGATGAATGTGACCAACTGGGCGTACTGCTCAATATCCACTACAAAAATGATACCCCGATCTCGTTTCTCACCAATGGCCAGAGGGTTCCGGAGGATCTGCTCATCCCTGCCCCGGCGGATATCGCCGCCCTCATCTTAAACGACCATGGGAGCTTGAAGTATGGCTGATCACGCCTCTCGATCCTCAGACCAGGCCTGTACCCTGCGGGCCATAAATAGTCCGGTACGGACCGAGACCAGGTCCGGCCAGATTGCGACCCGGGTCTTTTCCATCACCAGCGGCAAGGGCGGCGTCGGCAAGACGGCGGTGGTGGCCAATCTGGCCGTGTTGCTTGCCCGGATGGGCAAACGGGTACTGATTCTCGACGCCGACCTCGGCCTGGCCAACATCGATGTGGTGTTCGGTTTGGCCCCGAGCCACAACCTCAATAACTTTTTCACCGGTGAACAAGGGCTGGAGTCAATCCTGGTCGATGGCCCCGAAGGCATCAAGATCCTGCCGGCAGGCTCCGGGGTCCAGCGATTCACCCGGCTCGATGCCCAACAGAAGATGCGGCTGTTGGAAGCGCTCGATTCGATGAACAATGACTTTGACTTCGTGCTCATCGACACCGAGGCGGGGATTTCGGAAAACGTCACCTATTTCAACACCGCGGCCCAGGAGATC
>WRKE01000085.1 GCA_009778235.1 Pseudomonadota bacterium | reverse complement strand
GCCCGGGCCATTGCCTCGCTCTTCTCTCCCCCGCCGCCGCTGTCCTCGATCAAAGGCGCCATTGGCCATAGTCTGGCGGCCGCTGGCGCCATTGAAGCCGTGGTCTCCTGCCTGGCCGTGTCCCGTGGCCTGGTGCCCGGCACGGTCGGTTGTTGCCAGCCGGATCCGGCCTTTGGCTTCACTCCTCAAAGGACCTGTGCTGTGCAGCCGGTTGCCACTGTGCTCTCCAACTCCTTTGGCTTTGGCGGCAACAACGGGTGTCTGATTATCGGCCGTCCCGAGAGCAAAGCGCCCAGCCGCTTGATTCCAGACAACAATTTTCTGGCCATCCATGGCAGCGCCTGCTTGTCCGGGGCAGGCTCCGGGCCTGCCACTATGGAGCAACTCCTTCTCGGCTTGCCAGTGGCCGGCATGCTTGCCCCGGAAGACCTGGCCAGCCGCCTGCCCGCCAAGCTCATCCGGCGGAGCAAACGGTTGTCTCGTCTGAGCCTGTTGCTCGCCAGCGAAGCCCACGCCGATACGGCGGGTAAGGAACAACCCACGGCCATCTTCATGGGAACCGGCTGGGGTGCGCTCTCCGAGACCTGGGATTTTCTCCAGCGGTTAACCGAGTCCGCCGAGCAGTTTCCCAGCCCCATCGACTTTGTCGGCTCGGTCCATAACAGCCCGGCCGGCCAGGTGGCCATGCTGTTCAATGCCACCGGGGCCAACGTCACCGCCAGCGGCGGCGATTATTCCTTTGAGCAGGCCCTGCTGGCGGCGCAGACCCTGCTGCCCGCATCCGGCCAGTCGGCCCTGCTCCTTGGCGCCGATGAGGGGCATCCGCAGTTCTCGCCCCTGCTCGATCCCTCCGTCATCACCGAAAACCTGGCCGACGGCGGTGGAGCCCTTTATGTCGATCGGCAGCCCGAGCAGGCTCAATGCCTGGTGCGCCTCACCTTTTACGGTCGCGGTGGCGGCGATGATCTCCCGGAGCAGTTGATCGCGGCCCTGGGCGGAGCCGCAGCCCTCCGGCGCCACACCGCCGCGGTCTTGGTCGGGATTCCCGCGGTCGGGCGCATCAAAGGTGAGCGGCAACTGAGGCGCTTGTTCGAGCTGATCGGCCAGCCGCTGCCCCTCTGCCGTTACCGTGATCTCACCGGCGAGTTCGCTTCCGCCTCGGCCCTGGCCGCGGCCCTGGCCGTTGCCTTGATCAAAGCCGGACGTGTTCCCGGCGCCCTGGTCGATGGCAACGACATCATCCTGCACCCCGGCGACAGGCTGCTTGTCCTGGGAACAGGTCAATGCCTCACCGCCATGGAGTTTTTTCGGCCATGAGGGTTTTGTTGCTCTCGCCCAACACCCTGACCGCTCCCTATCCGGTCTATCCCCTCGGCTTGGATTATGTGGCCGGCTCCCTCTCTTCTGCGCATCAGGTGCGGATCGCTGATGTGCAGGTAGCCGACCAAGCTGTCCTGGCCGACTTGCTTGGCGAGTTCGACCCGGAAATCATCGGCATTGCCTGCCGCAACATCGACAACACCGATGCCACTGATCCGCTGTTCCTCCTCCACGGTTATCGGGAACTGGTGAGCTGGCTGCGGCAGCGGTCGTCTGCCATCATGGTCTGCGGCGGCTGCGGCTTCACCATCATGCCGGGGCGTATTTTTGATTTCCTCGGGGTCGATTACGGCATCATTGGCGAGGGCGAGCGTTTCGGCCTTTTGGTCGATGCCCTGGCCCGGGGACAGGATCCCGCCGAAATTTCAGGGGTGTTGATTCCCGGCGGTACAGCGGCCCAGCCGCCTCCCTGGCCGGGGGAGATCCGCCGCCGACTTCCCGTTGAGGATAAGCAGAGCAGCTTCTATGTCCGCCACGGCGGTATGCTCAACTTGCAGAGCAAGCGCGGCTGCTCGTTTCGTTGCCTCTATTGCCCCTATCCCCGGATTGAGGGCAAGGTGCACCGGTTGGTGGAACCGGAGCAGGTCGCCCGGATCGCCCTGGGCTTGCAGGCGGCCGGCGCGCGGTATCTGTTCATCACCGACTCGGCCTTCAATGCCGATATCGACCACAGCCTGGCCGTGGCCAGGGCCCTGCGGGATTGCGGCCTGACTATCCCCTGGGGCGCCTTTTTTGCGCCGATCATGCCTCCCCCCGGCTATTTCGAGGCCATGGCCGGCGCCGGTTGCCGGCACGTCGAATTCGGCACGGAATCGCTGGCCAGGAACATGCTCCAGGTCTTGCGTAAACCCTTTGGTCCGCCTGATGCCCTGGCTGCCCACCGACAGGCCCGCGCCGCCGGCCTTCATGTGGCCCACTATTTTCTCCTCGGCGGACCGGGCGAGTCGGCGGCAACCGTGGCCGAGAGTCTTGATTTGATCGAACAACTCGATAAAACTGTTTTCTTTTTCTTCATCGGCATCAGGATCTATCCCGGCACCGGCCTCTACGATCAGGCCTTGGCCGAGGGGCAGATCGATCAGCACACCGATTTGCTTAAGCCGGTATTCTATCAGCCTGCCGCCATCGAGCTGAAGGCGATTGAGGCCCTGGTTGTTGCGCGTGCTGATGGGCGAAGAAACTGGCTGGTTGGCGCGGGAGGCGCCGCCATTGCGGCCACACTGCAAACCTTGCACCAACGGGGATTTGTCGGGCCGCTGTGGGAGTACCTGGCTAAGTAAAAAAGAGTCGCTGGCCTGGCCGTTATCCGGGCCTCCAGTCTGGAGGCAGAGTTTGAGCCAACCTGATATTTTACCTGGACACAAAACGGTAACATGTGGTATTTGCTTCTTGATTTAGAAGTGTCTTCGCCTGATGACATCAGGGCTCGGGTGATGGTCAATGACGATTCGCCTTGGTTTTCCGGCCATTTTCCCGATTATCCCATTCTGCCGGGCATTGCCCAGCTCAAGATGGTCGCCGATGTCATTGGACTTGCCCGGCAAGAGCGCCTATGGATCAAACGGTTGCACCGGGTGAAGTTTAAACGGATCGTCAGGCCGGGGGAGCGACTCGACATTTTTGCTGCGGCCATGGACCCTGGCGTCCTCTACTCCTTTCGCATCGCCCATGAAACAGAGGACGTTTGCTCCGGCACGATGTCCCTTGCAGATCAACAGTATGCAGAAACGACCCATGAATAACCTTGAGCAAACCATCCGCCGCGTAGCCGAGATCATCATCAATGAACTCAAATTAGAAGATGTGACCCCGGAAACCTTTGACCCCGATCTCGACCTGGTTGACGAGGTGGGCATCGACAGCATGGACCTGGCCACCATCGCCCTGGTGATCCGCGACGAATTCGGGGTGAGGATCGACGAGGACGACTATCCCAAGTTGACTACCCTGAAGATCATCGGCAGCTATATTGTCGAGAAACAGAGCAGCGGCGAATAAATGACCGGCCAGTCGTCACCGCCAGCAGGCTGGAAGTTTGCCGAGATCATCGCTATTCCCGCTGTCCGGGAGCGGTGGGAAAAGGTGAAGCGCTATTTCTTCCTCCGGGAATCCACCTACGACATGACCCATCGCTGTAATATCCGCTGCGACGGGTGTTATTATTTCAACGGTGAGAAGCAGTTCGCCGCCGAGAACAACGATCCTGCCGCCTGGCACGCCCTGATGGCGGCGGAAAAGGAGCGTGGCATCACCTTTGCGGTGCTGGCCGGGGCCGAGCCCTCGCTGGTGCCCGAGCTTTGCCAAATCTGCGCCGACACCATCCCCCTGGGCGCCATCGCCACCAATGGTCTGAAGACCATCCCCCGCGAGATCGACTACAATATCCATATCTCGGTCTGGGGCAACGACGCCACC
>WRKE01000084.1 GCA_009778235.1 Pseudomonadota bacterium | reverse complement strand
GTGCCGGTGGTGTAGACATCATCGATGAGCAGGATCGACGCCCCGGCAACCCGGGTCGGGTGCGCCAGGGAGAAGGCATTGGCCAGGTTGCTGCGCCGCTTTTCGCCGCTCAACAGCGCTTGCGGAGTGGCTGGCCGGTGTCGCCGGAGCAGGTCAGGCACTATCCTGTCCCGCCATTGGGGCAGGCATCCCCTGGCAATGACCAAGGCCTGGTTGAATCCCCTGGCGCGCAGTCTGCTGCGGTGCAGGGGGACGGGGAGGAGCAGATCCGGCTTGCTAAAAGCGGTGAGAAATCTTTCGGAGGCGAACAAGGCTCGCAATGTGGCAAGCCCGTTGAGATTGTTGGCGAATTTGAGCGCCAGGATCAGGTTCGAGGCCGGGGGGCGGTAGTGCAGCAGACTGCGCGCCAGGTCAAAGGCATGGCGACCGGCAAGGCAGTCGCCGCAAAGGTGATCACTGCCGGTGACAAAGGGAAGGCCGCAGCAGGAACAGAGCGGGGAGTGGAGAAAGCTCAGTTCCGAGGTGCAATGGGGGCAGAGCAACGGCGGCCGGGAGCTTGCCAGCCGCTGGTCGCAGCCCAGGCAATGGGGGGGAAACAGCAGATCCTTGAGCGCTTCGACCAGGGTTGACATCCGCACCCGACCGGGGCGGGATCAGCCCATGTTGGCGATGATGGCACTGCCAAAAGCGGAGCAGGGCAGTGCCGTGGCGCCATCCATCAGGCGGGCCAAGTCATAGGTGACCTTCTTCTGGGAGATGGTGGTCGCCAAAGCGGTTTTGATCAGGTCCGCGGCTTCTTGCCAGCCGATGTATCCCAGCAGCATCGCACCGGAAAGCAGGAGCGAGCCGGGGTTGACCTTGTCGAGGTTGGCATATTTGGGCGCCGTGCCGTGGGTAGCCTCGAACAGGGCGATCCCGTCACCGATATTGGCGCCGGGGGCCATCCCCAGCCCCCCGACCTGGGCGGCAAGGGCATCGGACATGTAGTCGCCATTGAGATTGGGCATGGCCAGCACCGAATATTCACCGGGTCGCAGCAGAACCTGCTGGAACATGGCATCGGCAATCCGGTCCTTGATCACGATCTTGCCCTCCGGCAGCTTGCCATCGTGCTGGCTCCACAAGGCCGCCTCGGTGACCGCCACATCCCCGAACTCATCTGCCGCAAGTTCATATCCCCAGTTGCGGAAAGCCCCTTCGGTGAATTTCATGATATTGCCCTTATGGACCAGGGTGACCGAGTCGCGTCCCCGATCCAAGGCATACTGGATGGCCTTGCGCACCAGCCGCTTGGTGCCGAATTCTGAAATCGGCTTGACCCCGATCCCTGAATTGTCGTGGATGATCGCCCCCATTTCGTTGCGGAGGAATTCGATCACCCGGTTGGCTTGTTCGGTGCCGGCCTGCCACTCGATTCCGGCATACACATCCTCGGTGTTTTCCCGAAAGATCACCATGTCGACATCCTCGGGCCGTCTGACCGGGGCCACCACGCCCTGATAGTACCGGACCGGGCGGACACAGGCGTACAGGTCGAGCACTTGGCGCAGGGTGACATTTAAGCTGCGCATCCCTTCACCGACCGGGGTGGTGAGCGGTCCTTTGATGCTGACCACATATTTTTTCATGGCATCGATGGTTTCCCGCGGCAGCCATTCACCGGTCTGATGAAAGGCCTTTTCTCCGGCGAGAATTTCCAGCCAGGCGATGGCCCGCTCCCCGTGATAGCTTTTGGCGACAGCGGCATCCAATACCCTTCGGGCTGCCGCCCAGATGTCGGGACCGGTACCATCTCCCTCGATAAAGGGGATGATCGGGTGGGCTGGAACGTGTAACGAACCATCGGCGTTGATGGCGATTGTATCAGCGGTCACAGTAAACTCCTGGTTGAGTGAACGTCACAACGCTCTGGGCAGGGCAGACGGCTCGAATTCGGCCGGATGAAAAACAAAAAAGATCATTAAATATATTCGATCCCATGGTTTCCGTCAATCCCGGCACAGGCGCAGACCACTATGCTTGTGCGGGAATTGCTTGAATTTCTGGAAAATGATTGCTAAGTACCGGGCAGGTTTTCATGCGTCAAAGTCCATTCCCCGCCCCGCGAGTCTTAAGCCGGTGCCGCGCGGTGACCCCGGTGCAGGGAGCAAGGACAGCACGTCCGGAAAGAACAGGTTCATAAGATGACTACAATGTCACCTTTTCAATTCGTCCGCTCCCTTTGTACCCTCATCCTCGCCCCATTCCTGACCTTGGTGGTGTCGGCCCTGTCCCTGATCGATCTGCTGTGGGGGCGCAAGTCGGCAATCAAGGCGCAGGTCTTCCCCCGCTACTGGGGACGGTTCCTGTGTCGGTTCGCCGGGGTCAGGGTCCGGGTGGAAGGGATGGACAACATTGATCCCAGCCAGATTTACATCTTTGCCGGCAACCATTGCAGCCAGTATGATATTTTTTCGTTTCAGGGGTATTTTCCCCATGATTTCCGCTGGATCGCCAAAAAGGAATTGTTCAGGGTCCCCATATTCGGCCAGGCCATGCACCGGGTCGGCTATATTCCCATCGACCGGTCCCACGGCCGCCAGGCCGTAAAAAGTCTCGATCAGGCAGCCAGGAGAATTGCCTCGGGCAGTTCGGTCCTCATTTTTCCCGAAGGAACCCGCAGCCCCGATGGAAACCTCCAGGAATTCAAGGCCGGGGCCGTCATGCTGGCCATCAAGGCCAAGGTGCCGATCGTTCCCCTGGGATTTTGCGGTTCCTACCAGGTGCTGCCCAAGGGGCGCCTGCTGCCCCGGGGCGGCGAGATCGTCATCCGCATCGGCACACCGATCTCCACCGCCCACTACCAGGCAACCGATAAACATACCCTGGCCACGGAGCTGCATGGGGCGGTGGCGCGATTGCTGGCCCAGCACGCCGAGCAGCGGTAATCAGGGATATGTGCAAATATGAATGCACTGAAAACAACATGATACCCACTGGGGCTGAGAGCTGGCTCGCAAAAGATGTGACAGAACTTCTTGCAAAATCAACGAAACATGTCATAATGTGCCGCAATTTGAGAGAAGATTAATTTGTTCTCTTAACATGCCGTATTTTCAACCTTTGTTGCTCGCGGGCAAGTGAGAGCGCGTCCGGCCCCTGAGGAAAACTGAGACCATAGGAAACCTCCCATGATGTCGACCTCCCGAATTTTTCTTTTTCGTCTCCATTCGGCTCTAGCGTTTATCTTATGCGGAGTGCTGTTCGGTGTCCTTTCCCTGCCGGCTGGCTCCCAGGCCCGGGAAATGAGCACCGTCTTTTTGCCGTTTAAAATCAACGCCCCGGATGGAGCGACGGTCACCGAGGCAGCGGACAAGGCTTTGATGCGGGAAGTTGGCGGCAAGGGAATGAAAATGATGCCCCGCGGGCAGGCGGAAAAACTGGTCGACTACAAAGGGGCCTGGCCGCCTCCGGCGCCTGTGCTTGCCAAGGTCGCCGAATCGGCCGGAGCAGACTACGCGGTGATCGGCAGCCTCAATAAATTGGGCAACCGGATCAGTGTCGATTGCGCCATCGTGGACGTGCTCGCGCCCAAGGCTCCGTATTCGGCTTTCAAGGAGGCTGACTCGCTTGAGGGCTTGAACAAGATCACCGGCGAAATTGTCAACGCCATGCTCGCCTATGCCAACCGGGACGCCGCGGTGGCCTCGGTCACCCCCGAAGGCAACGAGCGGATCGATGCCGGCGCCATCCTCCAGAAAATATCGACCAAACCCGGCGACCTGTATGATCCGGCCACCCTGCGCCAGGATCT
>WRKE01000083.1 GCA_009778235.1 Pseudomonadota bacterium | reverse complement strand
TGCGCCGTCACCGGGCAATCCATATCATTCACCTCCAGCAACCGCTGCCGCAGCAGGTCAAGCGACACCGGCTCGCCCCGGCCTCGAAAAAACCAGATCCGCCGCAGCAGCATGTTGGTCAGCACCAGCAAGGCCAGCATCGCCGGCGCCAGCCAGAGGCAAACCGCCATGGCCCAGGTGGACGCATCCAGCTTGGATTGAAACAGTACCAGCGGCAGCAGGCTGATCAGCACGCCGGCGAGCAGCAGGCCCAGGGAAAAAATAGTGAGGATAAAACGCCGCAACATAAGGACTTGCCTCGCTCAAACCGGGATGGTCGAGGCGGGCAGCAGCGCCAGAGTACCGCTGTCCGAGGCCATCTCCGCCTCCATGCCAATCGGCAGGGCCAGGTTGCGCTGCCGATGCCCGGCCGGGAAACGGGCCCAGATCGGATATCCGGGCGGCGCCAGTTCCAACACCCGCACCCAAAGCGCCTCCTGCAACCGCAGATTGGCCAGTTCGTCGCCGCCAAGATCAAAATCGCCTAATATCAACCCGGCCAGCCGTTGCAGCCGTCCGGCCAGGGCCAGATGAGTCAGCATCCGGTCGATCCGGTAAAGGGGTTCGTTGGTGTCCTCCAGCACCAGGATGCAGCCGTCCCATAATCGATCCCAAGGCGTGGCCATAAGATGGAGCAAGGTGGTCAGATTGCCTCCGACCAGCCGCCCCCGGCCACTGCCTCCCCGCAGGATCTCCAAGCCCTTGGGTTTGATCCGCTCCTCCAGGTTGCCGGTCAGCAGGGCAAAGAGCGAGGCTCGGCTCGGCTCGTCACTCCTGGCAAGGGTGCTGGCCATCGGTCCGTGCACAGCGACCAGGTCGGCACGGTCCACCAGGCAGTTCAGCAGCATGCTCACGTCGCTGAAGCCGACCAGAAACTTAGGATTGCGCCGAAACAGCTCCCAATCCAGCCGCCCGATCATCCGCAGGCAGCCATAACCGCCGCGAATGGCGATGATGGCCCTGACCTCATCATCGCTCCACAGGGCGTGCAGATGCGCGGCCCGCCCCTGGTCGCTGTCGGCCAGATAGCCGTCATTGGGCGCAGTCGGCCCTTTCAGCTTCACCACAAAGCCCACATCCTCGATCAACCGGATGCCGGCCCGCAATTGCTCGGCGCTGCGGACCGGCCCGGACGGACAAAACAGACCGATGGTGTCGCCCCGCCGCAATCTGGGCGGCAGAATCGGCTGCCTACTCATCCTTGCCCTGGCAGTTGAGTTGGTAGATCAGGCGCAAGCCGGTCAAGGTCAGGTCCTGATCGATGGCGTCGATGGTGTTGGTGTAGGGCTTGATCAAGTCGGCCATGCCGCCGGTGGCAATGGTTTTGGCCCGCTCCTGGCCCGGGGTCAACTGGCGGCTGAGCACCTGCACCATCCGGTCGACCAGTCCGCCGAACCCGTACAGGGCCCCGGAATGGATGGCCTTGACCGTGGTGGTGCCGATGGGCTGATCCGGGGTGACGTCGATATCCAGCCGGGGCAGCTTGGCGGTGCGGGAGGCCAGGGCGTCGAGGGAGATGCCGATGCCGGGATGGATCGTGCCACCCACGTAGGCGGGCACATCATTGACGCAGTCAAAGGTGATGGCTGTGCCGAAATCGATGACGATCAGCGGGGCGTGATACCGTTCCCATGCGGCCAGGGCATTGACGATCCGGTCGGCACCGACCTCGGACGGATTTTCGGTGTCCACCTTCATCCCCAGCTTGAGGGTATGGGTAACCGCCAGGGGCGGCTGTCTGAGCTTGGTCAGATAGTTGCGGGCAAATTGGAGCCAGCTCGTCTCCAAGGTCGGCACCACCGAGGCGATGATGAAGCCGGTGATCGCCTCCCGGTTGATGCCGGCCATCTGGAACAGGCCGTGGTAGCGGATGGCCAATTCGTCGGCGGTACGGTCTTGATGGGATTGTAATCGCCAACTGCCCTTCAGTTGACCTTGCTGGTAAATGCCACTGACGGTATGGGAGTTGCCGACATCCACGGCAAAGAGCATGCGATCACCTGTATGGTTGAAGGAAGAAACGGTCTGGTTTGTCTTTTTGCCAAAGCACTGGTAAGATAGTCCAATTTATCTATTTGGTCCAGTCCGAGCTACTACCATGCCCTCCCTTTGCCCGCATTTTCGGAGATGAACACCATGACCCCCTATATCCAGGTGAGCACCACCCTGCCCGACCGGGCCAGCGCCGAGCTTCTGACCGCCTTTCTGCTGGAAGAGCGGCTCGCCGCCTGCGTCCAGATCAGCGCCTGCACCTCCTGGTATCATTGGCAGGGCGCCATTGAACAAAGCGAAGAACAGTTTTGCACCATCAAATCGCGCCGCGACCTGTTCCCCGAGCTGAGCGCGGCCATCCGGGCCCGGCATCCCTACCAGGTACCCGAAATTCTGGCCTTGCCGGTGGAAGACGGCGGCCAGAGCTACCTCGACTGGATGGGCCAGGAACTGCGGCCCCCCAAACAATGAGCCATGGACCACCAGGCCAGCAAACCGACGCACAGCCGGCGGCGGAGAAAAGAGTTCCGCTGCCATTGCTGCAAAGAGGAAAAACCTTTTTGCTGGAATTGCGGCTGCGGCTTCCAGATCTGCCCGGACTGCTTCGAGGAAAACAAGTGGGGCATGAGCAACGGCCCCACCTGGATCTGCCCGGACTGCGAACGGGTGCATATGATGGAGTGAAGCTGATGGGGGCGGAGGCATTGCCTGCCATGTTCAACCAGGGCCGCCTCGATTGTTCCCTCGCTCCGTCGGAACGCACAGCGACAATAACGCCGCTGGAGGATTGATGATGAGCAAGAAGAAGGCAACCTCGCTTGTCCGCTCCTCGGCGGCGGAATACCTCACCTTTGTTACCGCCAGCGGCGCGGACCGCGTGGAAGCCGTCTATGCCGACGAAAACGTCTGGCTTGCCCAGAAGATGATGGCGCCGCTCCACGATGTGGAAGTTCCCACCATCAACTACCATCTGAAAAATATGTTTTCCGACAGCGAACTGATGGCGGATTCAGTTCTCCAAAATTTTCGGATAACTGCCGCCGACGGCAAAAGCTACGATACCAAGCACTACAACCTGGCCGCCATCATCTCCGTTGGGTACAAGGTCAACTCCGAGCGGGCCGTGCAATTCCGAAAGTGGACCACGGGCATTGTCGAGGAGTTCGCTATCAAGGGCTACGCGGTAGACGACGAGTGCCTGAAAAGAAAATGCGCCTGCCCGGTGGTTCGGGTAAATATCACTGATGAGCACTAAACAAAAACCCGGCATTCCAGAAACCGCGTCCCTGACCACGCTCATCGGCCAGATTGCCGAAGTCGTCCAGCAAGCCCGCGGCCATGTGCGTCAGAGCGTCAATCAGGCGATGGTGGCGAGCTATTGGGAAATTGGCCGCTTGATCGTGGAGCATGAGCAGCAGGGGCAGGCACGCGCCGCATACGGTCAGCGACAACTGGCCGAGTTATCCGACCGGCTCACGGAACTATTCGGCAAGGGTTTTGATGCCAGCAACCTGCGCAACATGCGCCGCTTCTATCTGGCTTTTCCAATTCGAGAGACGGTGTCTCTCGAATTGAGCTGGTCGCATTACAACGTGCTGGCGCGGGTGGAAAAGCCGTCCGCACGGGAATGGTATTTGAGAGAGGCTGTCAGCCAAAGTTGGAGTGTGCGGGCATTGGAGCGGCAAATTGGCGTGCTGTACTACGAACGCCTGTTGAGCAGCAAAGACAAGGCGCTGGTGCAGGCGCAAGCCGCGCAGCGCAC
>WRKE01000082.1 GCA_009778235.1 Pseudomonadota bacterium | reverse complement strand
ATATGGGCCACGCCGGTGGAATCCTCGGGTACGGTCATGAAGGAGAGGCAGAAGGTTTTGTTCACATCCCCATTCTTGATCGCCAGGGCCTGGCAGCCGAGCACCGTATGGGTGAAGAGCAAGGCGGTGGAATTGATCTCAGCGATGTATTCCTGCTGGGTCAGCAAAAAGCCGTGGTAGGTTGAACCAATGGCAAATTCGGTGGTCATAAGACTCCGTCTTCAAAAATTTTTGTGAGAATCCAACATGATGGTGACCGGACCGGAATTGGTCAAGCTGAGCTCCATCTCGGCCTGAAACACGCCCGCCTGGACCATCAGGGACTGCTCCCGGCACAGGGCAAGGAACCGGTCATAGAGCGGACGGGCCAACTCGGGCGGGGCAGCCTCGTTCCAAGACGGACGACGGCCCTTGCGGCAGTCGCCGTGGAGGGTGAACTGGGAGACGATCAGCAGTTGACCGCCAACCTCGGTAAGGGCGCGGTTCATGATCCCCTGGTCGTCGTCAAAGATGCGGAGATGGACAATCTTGTCGACCATCCATCTCAGGTCGTGTTCGCTGTCGGTACGGTGCAGCCCGACCAGCGCCACCACCCCGTGGCCAATGGCGCCGATGACCTGGCCGCCAACCTCGACCTGGGCCCGGCTGACCCGTTGCACCACCGCCCTCATGGCACCGACTCCTTCGCCGTCGGTCCAAGGGAGCCAGCAAGATACTGGATGATCGCGGTGGCTGCCAGGGCGGCGGTCTCGCCGCGCAGGATCAAGGGCCCCAGGGAAAAGGTGGTGCACTGCCTTTGCCGTAGCGTTGCCAGATCGTCTTCATGCAGTCCCCCTTCCGGCCCCAGCACCAAACAGACCGACCCTGGCCGGTCGGACAAATCGGCGGGCAGCGGTGCAGATTGCTCCTCTTCCCAGGCAACCAGGCGATGGCGAAAGGCGGTGGTATCAAATTGGGTCAGAGGGGTGATCGGCAGGATCCGCATCGGCGTGGCCCGGCCGCACTGCTTGCAGGCTTCGAGCATGATCCGCTGCCAGCGCTCCTGCTGATGGTCCCGGTCGCCGTGGTTTTCGCAGTAGCGGGACACCAGCGGCATAAAGGCATGCACCCCCAGCTCAGTGGCCTTCTGCACCAGAAAATCCATCTTCTTGCCCTTGAGCAGGCATTGGCCCAGAGTCAGCGGTGATGCGGTCTGGGGCTGTTCATGCCGGGTGGCGATGATCTCGGCGGTCACCCGGTCGCGGTCCACACTCATAAGCTGCGCGGTATGCACCGTGCCCTGCCCGTCGAACAGCTCCACGCTCTGGCCAGGCTTAAGCCGCAGAACCACGGCCAAATGAAAGGCCTCGGGTCCGGTGAGGATCGGGTGATTGTCGGTCAGTCCATGGGGAGGGAGAAAAAAGCGTCGCATGTCCTCTTTGTAGCACAAATCCGAGGCCAATGCATCCATTTGCCCGGAATCAATCAGACAATCGGTTAGGCGCCCTGGCGCCGATAGGTCTTGACTGTCAGA
This sequence comes from Pseudomonadota bacterium, assembly GCA_009778235.1. Taxonomy (GTDB): domain Bacteria; phylum Desulfobacterota; class Desulfobulbia; order Desulfobulbales; family Desulfobulbaceae; genus Desulfobulbus. The sequence continues at coordinate 2,228 of WRKE01000082.1, read as the reverse complement.
GGAAGTGGGGCCGGCAGGATCTGCTGGTCAATGCATTGATAGGCCAGGCTTGAAAAATCGGGGAAAAAGACATCGCCCTCATGGTCCCGGCCGATCACGGTGAGGATCAGGGTATGGGCCAGGGGCAGGGCCTGCCGGTACAACTGGGCGCCGCCACCGATGAACACCTTGGCGGCACCCTCACAAAGCCCAATGGCCTCGGCCAGGGAAGCCGCCTTGGCGCAGTCGGGATGGGGGTGAAATGCCGAGTTAGTGCTGAGCACGATTATCCGGCGGCCAGGCAGGGGAGCACCGATGGACTGGTAGGTTTTGCGGCCCACGATCAGCGGATGCCCCATGGTGATTGCTTTAAAATGGGCCATCTCTTCCGGTATCTGCCAGGGAATGGTATTATGCAAACCTATAGCCCGATTGGCGGCCATGGCCGCGATGATGATCAGTTCCATGCCGGCCGGCTGTATTTTTTATATTCGTCTTTGTTTTGGGTTGGGGGCGGAAAGGAGGTGACCATGCATATTCTCATCTATGGGGCAGGCGCCCTGGGCCAAGCCATCGGCTGCCTGCTGGCCGCGGACGGCCATCAGGTCGATCTGGTGCTGCGGCCGCGGTTTGTTGAGGCGGTGCAGACCTCGGGGCTGACGGTGACCGGCATCTTCGGCGATTACCACGCCCCCCCGGAACGGATTGGCCTGTTTCCTCATCTCAAGGGCCGCAGCGGAGAAAAGTACGACATTATCCTGCTCACCACCAAGACCTACGACACCCATGCGGCCTTAGCCGAGATCGCCGGCATGAACCGCTGCTACTGCCCGGTGGTGTCGATGCAGAACGGTTGCGGCAACCTGGAAAAGCTGGAAGAGCGCCTGGGCCGCGAGCGCAGCCTGGCCGCCAGGGTGATCACCGGCTTTGAAATCGAGCGGCCCGGCCTGGTGCGGATCACGGTATCGGCGGATGCGGTCCATGTGGGCGGCTGCGTGCGCGGGGTCATCCCGGCGGCGGCCAAGCGGCTGGCCGAGGCCCTGAGCCATGCCGGCCTGGCCAGCATCGCCGTAGACGACATCTACCAGCCGCTTTTCGCCAAGCTTCTCTACAACTGCGCCCTCAACCCGTTGGGCGCGATTCTCGGGGTCCACTACGGCGCGCTCGCCGACAACGACGATTCGCGCGCGCTCATGGATCAGGTAATCGACGAGACCTTTGCGGTCATCACCACCATGGGCGGCTCTATGCCCTGGCCCGATGCCGCATCCTACCGCAAGGTCTTCTACCGTCAGTTGATCCCCGCCACCTCGCACCACCGGCCCTCCATGTTGCAGGATCTCGAACACCACAAACCCACCGAGGTCGATGCCATGGTCGGCTATGTCGCGGCCCAAGGCCGCAAATACGGGGTAGCCACCCCATGCTGCGAATTTCTGGCCGCCCTGGTCCGGTTCAAGGAGCAGCAGGCACAGCGGAATGGCTGACTCCTGTCTTTGACATGCTTGCGAACCGATTGCAGAGAGAGGTCATTCCCGCCGTTTTGCCGGTTCGGCGCCGCTATTCCCTCATGGCCGCCACGTCTCCATTTTCTCCGCCTTGACAAAGGCCATGCTCCGTTTCATCTCCGCGAACACCGAACCATCCGGCAGAGTGAGAAATAGTCTCGCCATCTCGTCCGCGTCGATATTTTCGCGCGCCACCAAGTCGAAACCTCGTAAAAAATCAGCCATTTCATTCGGCCTCAGGCCAAAACGCACGACCTCATCCTTGCGAATTATCGTTTTTTCGCCATCAACTGGACGGGTGAGATAGTCGAAGGCCAAAATCCCGCGCCCGGTCAGCCTGGTAATGGCGCCGAGCGTCGCCGTGACCACCGCCGCCGTCAAATACGGCGTAACTCCTTCCCATATCCACAACGTCCTCGCCCCGGCGGCAAAACCACGGCGGATGAGATGCGCCCACAGGTCATCTTTTTCAAAATCGACAGCGATAAATTCGACATCACCGACATCAATGCCGCGCCGCCGCAGGATATCGAGCTTGTAAGCCTGCGTCGGCGAGGCATCGATCTCAAAAATCCTCGTCGCGTCGCGGAATTCGCGGTAACGATAGGCGCGGCTGTCGAATCCGGCGCCGAGAATGACAATTTGCCGCGCGCCATCACGCAAGGCATCGACAAAAAGGCGGTCAAAATAGGCCGTCCTCGCGATCATGTACGGAAATAGCCCATTCCTGGCCTTGGCTTT
>WRKE01000081.1 GCA_009778235.1 Pseudomonadota bacterium | reverse complement strand
TGGTCGATTTTAAAGACAAGGGCACCATGAGCCTGCGCGCCGCACTCAACAACCTGTTCAATCAGGACTACGCCTACGTCATGGACTACCCCATGCCCGGCCGCAATTTCTACGTCGGTTTGCGCTATACCTATTAATCAACCCTCAGCGTCCCGGCCATTTCTCCTGAATGGCCGGGCCTCGATAGCTTCCCGCCACTCTCCGCTCGCGATGCAATGACGGCGGCGTTGATTTGCAATGACATCGGTGGAGGCCGCGAATGGAACTGAAAACCCTCTGGCTGGGCCTGGTCCTGGCCTTCACCACCACGATGGTAGGGCTCACCGTGGGCGTGACCGCCTTTGTTCTCTACACCATCCGCAGCCGCTGGCTGGAAGGCGACCTGGAGATGCTGACCCTGGTGATGGAAAGCCGCAGCGCCCAGGCATTGAAGGACCAATCCCCGGAGGTTCGCCCATGAGATCTGCCCCTCCCCGCCGCCTGGCTGGCCGCGTCAACCGGGGGCTGCCAGAGGCCGACGATCCTTTGAGCGCCGTAGCCAATCTGGTTGACGTTTTTCTGGTCTTCATCGTCGGCTTGCTCCTCAGTTTTCTCTCCGCCTACCACCTGAAAGACCTTTTGGACCCCAAAAGCGAACTGACGATGATGAAACAATCGGCGGCGGGCGAGATGACCGTCATCAGCAAAAAAGGCACAAAAATCGAAGCGGTCAAAATCACCAAATCAGAGGCCGAAGGCCGGGGCACCCGCCTGGGCGTGGCCTATCGATTGGAAGACGGCAGCATGGTCTATCTACCGGATGAGGGAAAATGAAATGAAAAGATTTTTGGGAACCTGGTTGACCAATACCCTCTTGCTCGGACTTTTCATCCTGTTCCTGACAGCCGGGCGCCTTGCCGCCGCAACCGTCATTGATGATGCCGGGCAACAGCTGGAATTCGCGGCGCCGCCGATCCGGGTGGTTTCACTGGTGCCGGCGGCCACGGAGGTGATGGAGGCCATCGGGGCGGCGGACTCCCTGGCCGGCCTCACCTACCATGACACCCATCTGGCGGGCCTGGCCGGAAAGCCAGTGGTCGGCGGGGCCTTTACCCCGCAGTGGGATTTGATTGCCGAGGCGAAACCAGACCTGCTGATTGTTGCTCCGCGTCTGGCCGCCGAGGCCAAGGCCAAAATGGCCAGGACTCCCATCATGGTGTGGAATGACGGAGCCAGCCTGAAGGAGGCCGATCTCAAGATCGGCTGGCTCGGGGAGATGTTCCACAAGAGTGCTGCCGCGGAAAAAGTGAGGATGGACAATCGCGAGCTTCTTGCGCTGATCGCCCGGAAGACGGCCCAAATCCCCAAAGAAAAACATCTCCGGGTCATGCGGCTGCTCCAGACGGAAACCGGCCCGCTGACCCCCGGTGAAGATTCCTTTCAAAGTGAGATGATCGCCGCTGCCGGCGGCATTGCCCCGAAAATGGGGCCAGGGGCCTTCGTGCCGGTGCATCTCGACGCGTGGAAGAGGTTTGACCCTCAAGTCATCTATGCCTGCGGCCCTGACCAGACGGAACTGATGAATTTTCTGGCACAGCCCGGTTGGAACGAAGCCGAGGCGGTCAGAACCAAAAGAGTCTATTTTTTCCCTTGCGCGCTGACCTGTCGGGCCGCTGCCCACACCGGTTATTTCACGGCCTGGTTTTCCTCGATGATCTATGGCAACCACTTCGCCGACCGCACGAGCTTGGCCCTGCCTGAAAAAATCTTGGCCGAGCGGCCGGTGGAGATGTCCATCCCCTACGTGAAAAAGGCCCGCATCGTCGAAAGCCGCATCTTCGATTTCATCCACCGCACCCTGTTGGTGGATTTCAAGACTCCGCGCCTCATCATCGCCACCTCCGGCGGCCAGAAGCAGGTGTCTACGGTGGGCAATTCTTTTTCACCTCCTCCCACCTGGGGCATTTACCATGCACTCGGCTACGCCCGCTCACAGCAGGACTTGTTTAAGGTGTTGCGGCTCGATCCCAAAAAGGCTGAGATCTTGGGCACTGGGGCTGACCTGAACAATCTGGTAGTCAAAAGCGCCGGCTTTAAAGACTTGACCGTGACCGCCCTGATCACCGCCGGGGTCACGGACAATGCTTTGCGGGCCGGCAAGGACAGTGGGGCCTATTATGAACCCGGCACCATCAACATCATCGTCTTGGTAAGCCACGCCTTGAGTCCCCGGGCCGCCGCCAGGGCCATCATCACCGTCACCGAAGCCAAGACCGCCGCTCTGTGGGACATGGACGTACGCAGCGTCCAATCCGCCTTGAAAAACCCGGCCACCGGCACCGGCACCGACGATGTCATCGTGGTGTCCGGCAATCTGCGGCCGGAGTTGATATCCTCGGGCGGGCACTCCAAACTGGGGCAGCTCATTGCCGAAACCGTGTACGCCGGGGTCCAGGAAGCGCTGGTACAGCAAAATGGAAAACTGCCGGTCCGCAATGTCTTTGAACGGCTGGATGAACGCGGCCTTTCCGTTTATGGACTGCTTGGCGGGCCGGACTGCCCCTGCCAGAGCGGCGGCAGCGATTTCCAGACCGACTTTGAACGCCTGCTTTTAACGCCCCGCTATCGGGCCTTCATTGAGGCGGCCTTCAGCTTGAGCGATGCGGCCGAGATGGGTCAATTCAGCGACCCCGCCCCCTTTGGCGCCTGGGCCTTGGAAGTGGCCGGCGAAATCGCCGGGCGGCCAGTGGAGAGAATAGAAAACATCATCAACAATCGCCCCGGTTTGCCGGAGATTCCGGCCACCGCCTTGAACGCCCTGGGCACAGGCTTGAAGCATCGCCCAGGCAAGGTGGAAAAATGACATGTTGAAAACAGCCGCACTCTTCTGCCCGATCTTTTCCGGCTCCTCACCATTTGATGTGGAATTGATGTATAAAGTGATCAACTCCACATCAAATGACGAGGAGCCTGTTCTTTTTGGGCTACAGGCGGAAGTCAGGGAGGAGATAGGTGGTTCTGGATATTTGTCCCAACCGTTCAGGGGAGGCAGGCAGGGACGACTGCGATCAAAGATGGTGACCTGGCTTCCTGGTTAAGTGTTTACCCGAGGCGAAGGTGCATAAACAAAAAGCGCTTTTATTGCGGATTGCCGTTCGATGACAGTGACATGAGGGATATTTGGGCATCGGCGATATGTTAGGCAGTACATGAGGTTTTATTGCGCAATTTCCTGCTGACCGCAGCCGCACACGCCAAGCCCCTCCTCCGGCCAACGCATGCTTGACAAGGCTTTACCGACCTGTTCCACTACCCGCAAACATGGATCCGGCCCCGAGTCATTTTTCCGGCTAAAAAGTTGAGGAGGTGCTCCGTCGGCAAACAGAGCACCCGGAGCGACATGGCAATCGAAGACAAGTCCTCAGCACGGAAAAATGCCCGGGGCAGGCTGTATGGAGAAGTAATCCTCCCTAACTCTCTCAACCCTGCTTGTACCCAGCAGACACTACCAACCTTTATAAAAAAACAAATATAACGCTGAGTTGCCCAAGAAGGTCCCCAAAGTTCGGCTTAACAAAAAACCCCCGATCCTTGTGGATCGAGGGTTCCCCTGTTTCTGCACCATCCAACAGGTGCGAGGATCAACAACGGGAACCACGGCCGCTTGCGCTGATCGAAAAACCGGCAGGTCTTCTGGCTTCCGGATCAACCTACTCTCCGCGTCTTCCCGATCGTGTCCGAT
>WRKE01000080.1 GCA_009778235.1 Pseudomonadota bacterium | reverse complement strand
CATGGTTCCTTTGGGAAAATTGATTGCCTGGTTCCTGTTGATGAATATCAGCTACGTACTGGTTGCATTCGTCAATAAGCCGCAGGAGTATCAAAGATAGCCAGCAGGTCGTCTTGTTCTCAAAAGCTGGGGAGTTGAGGAGGCTGGCGCCATCGAAGAAAATACTGGCGCAATATCAGTTGGCGGTCATCACCCCGAAGGCAATCTACAACTATGGCCTCGGCGGAATCGATATCTATTTCGGCCTTTGACCGCATAAAACCTAGATCAAGAACCTGAATTCTCCTTTGCCCAGCAGGTCATGGAGGTGGAGTATGCCCTCCATCTCTCCTTGTTCATCGGTCACGGCGAGCACCGTGATTTCGAGCCGCTGCATAACGCTTAAGGCATCGGCGGCCATCAGTGAACTGGGAATTGCCACAGGGTCGGTGGTCATCCCTTCCAGCAGGGTCATCTCCCGGATATTTTTGCCGGAGGAAAGCATCCGGCGGATATCGCCATCGGTGATGATCCCGAGGAGTTTTTTGTTCGCATCGCAGATAAAGACCGCCCCCAAATTCTTCCGATTCAACTCCGCCACGGCGTCAACCAAAGAAAAAGTGCCCTCGACGACCGGCACATCCTTCCCGGTGAGCATCACCTCGCGCACCGCTACTTTCAGGCGTTCGCCCAGGCTCCCACCAGGATGATTGCGCCTGAAATCCTCGGCCCGGAAATGTTTTCTTTCCAACAAGGCCACCGCCAGGGCATCACCCAAGGCCAGGGTGGCTGTGGTCGAGGTTGTGGGGGCCAGTCCCAGCGGACATGCCTCACGGGGCACAGCCACATTCAGCGTCACCACCGCATGCTGAGCCAGGTTTGATTGCAGCCGCCCGCACAGGGCGATGATCGGGATGTTGCGCTCTTTCAAGCTGCTGAGCAAACCGTTCAATTCGGCGGTTTCGCCCGAATAGGAGATGGCCAGCACCACGTCGGTCGCGGTCACCATCCCGAGGTCGCCGTGCAGGGCTTCCACGGGATGAAGAAAGACCGAGGGCGTACCGGTGGAATTAAGGGTGGCCGAAATCTTCTGGCCAACCAGTCCCGACTTGCCGATTCCCGTCACCACCAGCCGGCTCGGGCAGGCCATGATGAGGTCAACCGCCTTATTAAATTCCTTGCCGAGATTGTCACGCACCGCGAGAATACCTGCGGACTCTATCGTCAACACCTCTTTTGCCAGCTTGACGCTCACGCTGCCTCCTTCAGATCACAACCCATCGCCCTTGTGCTCTATCCTGCCGCCCGGGCGACATCTTGGCGACCAATCAAATTTCCCTCGCAACCTGTTTGCCGCTGATGCTCACGTCGAGTCCTGTGGTCGCCGCACCAAGATATAAAAAATCGAGGCGAAAGACGCCTGTTGCTTGATTGTATGGTCAATGAAGGTCAACCCCGGGACCCAGTCGAAGTTGCCCGCCGATCACCAGGTGTTCGACCCCGTTTTCCTCACGAATCCGGTAGGTGCCTTGTTCGGTAACGCCCAGTCCTATCCCTGTCAAGCTTTGGCTATGGTGATGGTAAACAACGGAGCGGCCCCAAAGCAGATCCGCCTGCTGCCACTCGGCCAGCACCGCGAGACGGTCTTCTCTCAGCCGAGTTACCTGATTGACAATGGCCCGGGTCAGATTGGCCAGGAGATCGTCCAAGTCGATCCAGGCGTGGAGATGTTCAAAGAGCGTGGTGATCAGCGGCTGAATTTCTTCTTCAAAATCATGGGCCTGGTTATTGACATTCATGCCGACACCGATAATCACGGCCGCGCTCGTCTGACCATCAAGGCCTGGTTTAAGGATATTTTCGCAAAGAATTCCAGCGACCTTCCGGCCGGCAAGATAAATGTCGTTGGGCCATTTGATGTGCGGAAACAAGGAAAACCGCTCTTTGAGCACCTGCAGGCAGGCCAGGCCAGTGGCCAGGGTGATCAGGGGCAGTTGGTCAAGCGGCAGGTCCGGTTCTAGCACCAGGGAAAAATACAACCCGCCTTTGGGTGATTCAAAAACTCGGCCATATTGCCCCTTGCCCATCGATTGACTGACAGCGCGGACCACAGTCCCGCTCGGCGTGCCTTCCGCGATCAGGTCCTTGGCGATTCGATTAGTGGAATCAATATGGTCATATTGCAGGATCATGCCTCTGACCGGGTGCGAACAGCGGGGCGGACGCGGAAAAAGAAAAGCAGAGACCCTTAGTAGGATCCCTGCCTGTTTACCTCATATTTAGCGAGGGTTACTTCTCTTCGTTCTGAATGCGGTCGGGACGAGCATACATGGTGGTCGAACCCGATGACCAGAACATCAGCTCACCTTCGGTGACCAATGCATTGGCGATTTTTTTGATGTCCCGCGGCTTGGTATCCGGATCACATTCATAAAAATCTTTAATATAGAGCTGAGGTTTCGGTGCCTTCTTGGCTTTTTCTATGATGGCCTTTTTCAGTTCTTCGACGCTCAGTGGCATAGTGCGCTCCTCGTGGTGTGTGGAAACACAAAAAATGAATCGGCTCTGCGCGAGGCAAAGCCGATTCATCAGTCATTTACTGTTACTTGGTGAACGCAGCGGTATGACTTGTGAACTTGAATTGGGTGGTAGTCCGCCAGGTGTCGTATGCCAAACGGTAGTCGTCGATGGATTTTTCCGTGAACGGCAACCCGGTTTTCTCGAAGAATTTCTCCCAGCCAATCCGCTCTGCCCATTCACCAAGACGCTCATACTTCTTGGCATCCTTGGCATAGGCCACCAGAATCTGACGTACACATTCGACGGTCTCAGGCCAGCGAGGAGTGGTGTTCGGCAGGAACGGCACAACCAGCTTGGAGAACTTCGGTGCAGATTTGGAATTGGATACCTTGCCGCCAACCAGGATAGCGATACCGTCACCTTCCGGATCCGCCAGCGGCATGGCCGGACACATGGTATAGCAGTTACCGCAGAACATACAACGCTCGGCATTAACCTTGACCGACTTCACTTCCTCACCGGCGGAGTTGGTCGCCTTGGTAGGCTTAACCGCGCCCAGCGGACAGGAGGCAATGGCCAGCGGGATTTCGCAAACGCCGGTAATACGATCGTTGTCGATCATCGGCGGCTTACGATGGATACCAAGGATGGCGATATCAGAAGCATGAACAGCGCCGCACATGTTCAGGCAGCAAGCCAGAGCGATGCGCACCTGAGCGGGCAAACTCATGGAACCGAAATACTCGAACAGATCATCCATGACCGCTTTAACCGGGCCGGAGGCGTCGGTTGCGGGGGTATGGCAATGAATCCAGCCCTGGGTATGAACGATGTTGGTCACGCAAGCGCCGGTGCCGCCGATCGGCAGGATGTCCTTATGGCCCTGCAGGCCGGCTTTGAGGGCATCAAGCTTCTCTTTGCTGTCGACCATGAACTCGACGTTGTTCCGGGTGGTGAAGCGAAGGTAGCCGCCGCAGTATTTGTCAGCGATATCGCAATACAGCCGCACGCGGTTGACGGTCAGCAGACGGGCTGAGCCGCAGCGCACGGTAAACACCTTGGCGCCGGTTTCGGAAACATGCACCAGAACGCCGGGCTCAAGGATCTCGTGATAGAGCCATTTCCCTTTGTTCTCTTTGATGACTGGCGGCAGAAAATCTCCATAGTACCGCGGCCCCAAGTCGGTAATCCGACCTTCCATAGGATTTTTCGGATC
>WRKE01000079.1 GCA_009778235.1 Pseudomonadota bacterium | reverse complement strand
TACCTGTAAAAGATAAAATCAAACGCGCTTTCACCCTGTACGAACACTGTGCTGTGACCCAACTATGGGGCCTGTTTCCCACCATACCCCAGGAGGTCGCGGTTGCTCTGAAAGGCATGGAATTCAAGAAAAGGTCCGCGTTGAACAAGATTCTGCTGACACAGATATGGTGGGGCTTTTTTTTCGGGCCGTTTTATTATTTTGCCGTCCGTATGTGGAGAAAGGGCGTGGTTATTCTCTTTGGGCTGCTTTTTCTATCCATCGTAATTGACACGCTGTTTACGCTCATCAGCGGCATGGAGGAAATGCCGAGACCCCTGAGCACCGGTATCGGCTGCGGTTTCGGTTATATGGTGAGTATGATGGCGACATACGATGTATACCGCCTAAAGATCAAAAAACAGACCTTCTGGTGGTAATGGTAATGCCAATTCAGGGAGCCCGGATGGGGTGAGCTCGCGAACCCCAGCATTGCCACTAGGCTGCTGGCCAAGGGGAAATAAACAACCACCGACATGAAGTCGGCGGGTTGGGAATCGTGGACCGAAAAATCCAGCAATGACCAAAATGGACATGGTCCTTGCCCGCCACCCCTCGCGGAATCCGAATCTCATACCGCTCGCAGGTGTGGCGAACAAGTTCATGGCCGTCCCCGTCTCACCGGGCGACCCGGTTGACGAAGCAGGCCATCAGATCCATGGTCAAGGCCGGAAAATCAAGGTGGGGGGAGTGGCCGCATCCCTCAAGGAGCAACGGGGTGGCAGGACCGCCGGATCGGGTGACGATCGCATCCACCTGGGCCTGGGTACCATACTGGTCGTCCCGGCCCTGGAGGACCAGCAGCGGTACTTCAATGGACGGCAACAGATCTTCGATGGACCAGGAGCGAAACCCGGTGCTGGTCCAGATTTCGGCCCATGCCTGGAACAAAGCCTCGCTTTTTTCGCCATGGTATCGGGCGAGCCCTTTTCTGAGTTTGCCCGCCTCCCATGCCGCCAGCGCCCGCCGCACTCCGTCGACCGTCACCTGATCAACCATGACATGGGCCGCAACAGTGATGATCCCCAAAAGGTGCGCGGGCTTTTCCGCTCCGTAAATCAGGCTGATGCTGCCGCCGTCGGAATGGCCGATGAGCACGAAGCGCTGGCCGGGAATCAGGGCGGCGAGCACCTGAGGCAATTCGTCCAGGGCGGATTGGTGGAGGTAGCGGCTAGTACGGGGGCCGATGAGCGCTGCGGATTGACCGTGACCGAGCCGGTCGTAGACCAAGCCCGGGCAGCGAGTCCGATGGCACAAATCCTGGGGATAACTGCCCCACTGAATCACGCTTCCCAGGCCTTCGTGCAAGAACACCAGCCAGGGACGATCGGCCTCGCCGGCAAAAAGTTCGTAGAAAAGAAGGTGCTGTTCACTCAGAGCAAGACAACTCACGCGAACCTCCTCTCGCCTTGGTAATCATTTGCCACCGCCGCCATCCCCAGTCGCCGGCAACCGCCAGCACGCCGCCGGCGAAATCGGCCGCCACATCGTCGATGCCGGCAAATCGACCGGGAATGAAGGATTGATGGAACTCGTCGAATATCCCGTACAGCAGGCAGAACAGAATTGCCGCCCATCCGGCCAGCACCGGATGGCGCCGCTTCCACTGCGGCGTCAGGGCAAAAAGAAAAGAGCCTCCCAAAACCGCATAGGCCCCACAGTGAAGTAATTTGTCGATGTTGCTGATATCCGGAAGGGTGAAGCTGTCCCCCGGCTGATGTGACTGGTAGAAAAGCGCCCCCATGGCCAGAAGCAAGGGGATCAGGCGATATATATATGCCCGCTCCATGCCTTATGCGGCCTCGGTCTCGGCGTGGCCCGATTCCACATGCATCTGGGCGAGCATCTCTTTCGGATACCGCTTGAAGAGACGGCGGATGGCCGCCCGGATCTGCTGAGCAGGCGCCCGGTCAAGCAGGGTTTCAGCCTGGTCGGCATAGGAGGTGAGGAACATCTGCCGGTCACGGATGGCAAAGGTGTGGCTGAAGTTGATCTCGATGGTCTCGGGGTTCTCGTCGATGGGCACGGGCAACCGTTCGCCTCCTTGGGCAAGCTGAACCGCGTCGGATTCGGTGGCCTCGAGCAGCCAGGCATCCCCTTGGTGATCACTGTAAAATAAAAACACCCCGAGTTCGTTGAAGACCGCCTTCTTTTCACTGGCCTGGGTCTGGATTTTCTCGATGGCCGCCATCAGCGAAACCTTCATCTGGCCCATCGGATTGCCGTTTGCCGCCGCCCGCTGGGCAGACAGGCAACAATGTTTATATTTTTTGCCCGAGCCGCAGGGGCAAGGGTCGTTTCTCCCTATTTTTCCCATTCCCACCATTCCTCTTCAATTGATTTGATGCGGTGACCAACCGTGGTTGCCACCAGCCCGTCCTACTTACCCTGACCGGCAAAAAGAATTCAAGAAAAAGCGCACGATCGCCTTGGCAGCACCCGGTTTCCCCGTTCAGCCGCCACTCAGGCGAATTGTACGCCAACCGCGTCGTAGCGCGACCAAATGGCCTTAAACTCCTCTTGATTCTCCAGCAGAATATCCACCAGCTTGGGGTCGAAATGGCGACCCCGCTCCTCCTGGAAATGGGCGAACACCTTATCCCAGGTCCAGGCTTCGTGATAGACGCGCCGGTTGGACAAGGCGTCGAACACATCGGCAACGCCGATGATGCGGCCGTAGATATGGATATCCTCTCCCTTTAGCCCCTGGGGATAGCCCTGCCCGTCCCACCGTTCATGGTGCTGGAGAATAATGTTGGCCGCAGCCTTGATGATCGGGCTGGGTGAATTGATCAACAAATCATGGCCACGATAGACATGGGTTTTGATGATCTGGTATTCCTCCGGCGTCAGGGGGCCGGGCTTGTTGAGAATGTCATCCGGGATGCCGATCTTGCCCAGGTCGTGTGGGGTGGAAGCCAGTTTGAGCATCTCGGCCTCCTCCTCGCTCAAACCGTATTTGAGGGCCAGCAGACGGGCGTACTCGGCCACCCTCCGGACATGGGAGCCGGTCTCGGCGGAACGACATTCCATGGTTTCAGCAATGTGGAAGATGATCTCCTTCTGGGTATCCTCAATCCCCTGGTGCAGAAAAAGGTTGTCATAGGCCAGGGAGACATTGGTGAAAAACATCTCCAGCAAATCCCGGTCGTTTTCGTCCAGCTCCTTGGCAATCTCGAAATAGATAAGATTCTCCGAACCGGTCTGGCTCATGAAATACCAGGCGCATTTTCCCCCTGCACAAAAAAAACCGTGCGGGCGGGATTGCGCCTGATCCAGGGCGCTTTGGATCAGCTTGGCTTCCACCTGGGCAAACGGCCGATCAACATATTGAGCAAAGGCGCCGGTACCCGCCAGCACCACCTGTTGTCCATCGATCTTCGATACGGTCAACCCTGAGGCGAGCTCCTCGACACCGTCATCCCGCAGATGCAGGATCAAGGCCAGTTGTTCAAGCACGCCGATGCCGAGCTGGTGCAAGGATTGGCGTTCGAAAATATCGGAGGAGGCACTGATGATTTTTTTCAGGCCCTTGCGGTTGTTTTCAAGGGTGGAGATGAAGTGGTAGCTGCGTAGCGCCGAAATCACCGTAACCAGCATCTTGTCCAGGGTGAGTTCGGTTTTCTCCTTGTAGTCGTTGATGTCGTACTCCACAATCACCTT
>WRKE01000078.1 GCA_009778235.1 Pseudomonadota bacterium | reverse complement strand
CCGGCGCTGCTCTTTATCACCAGCCCACTGTGGCGGCCGCCGCTGATCGCCTTTCTCGCCCCCCGCGGCGGCTACAACCCCAAGTTGGCGCAGCCCCAGGAGGAAACCCCTGTCCAGAATTTCGTCCTGGAGACGGTGGCCATCACCATGACCACCAACGGCAAGGAAGAGTGGCAGATCGATGCCGGCCGCGCCTACACCCTCGACGATCACCAAATCGAGATGGAGGCGGTCAGCGCCATGTACATCGGCGCCGAAAAGGAGCCGATCAATATTGAAAGCCGCAAAGGCCTCTATTCCATCGACCAGCGGCATCTGGTGCTCACTGACCAGGTCAAGGTGGTCAAGCCGCTCCGCAACCAGGTGATGCTTTCCGAGCGGCTCGAATATGACGATGCCGGCAAGATGCTGGTCAGCCCGGGCCAGGTGACCATTGTGGCACCGGGCATGAAGCTTTCCGCCGGCCGGATGGACTACGATTTTGCCACCGAAGGATTCGAATTCAGCAACCGGGTCAAGGTCAACCTCTAATTGCCGCCCTTCGGGCGGACACATGGACGAAGGAATCAGTCATGTTGAAAATAAACGAACATTATTTGAAATTGCAGGCCTCGTATCTCTTTTCCGATATCGCCAAGCGGGTGGCTGCCTTCCAGGCCGCCCATCCCGAGCGCGAGGTGATCAAGCTGGGCATCGGCGATGTGACCCACCCCCTGCCGCCCGCGTGCATTACCGCCTTCCATCGGGCGGTCGACGAGATGGCGACCGCGGGTGGCTTTCGCGGTTACGGTCCGGAACAGGGATACGACTTTCTGCGCCAGGCGATCGCGGCCCATGATTTCCAGGGCCACGGCGCGGACATCAAGGCCGACGAGGTGTTTGTTTCCGATGGCGCCAAATGCGATACCGGCAACATCCAGGAACTGTTCGCCGCTGATGCCAAAATCGCCATTCCCGACCCGGTCTATCCGGTCTACCTCGACACCAACGTCATGGCCGGACGCACCGGCGCCTTCAAGGACGGCCGTTACCAGGGGATTGTTTATTTGGAGTCGACCCGGCTCAACAACTACGTGCCCGACCTGCCCAAGGAGCCGGTGGATCTGATCTATCTCTGTTTCCCCAACAACCCCACCGGATCGACTATCACCAAGGAACAGTTGAAGGTTTGGGTCGATTTTGCCCGGGACAGCAAGGCGCTCATCCTCTTTGACGCCGCCTATGAGGCCTTTATCCGCGATCCCTCGCTGCCGCATTCGATTTTCGAGATCGAAGGCGCCCGCGAGGTGGCGATCGAATTCCGCAGCTATTCCAAGAGCGCTGGTTTCACCGGTACCCGCTGCGCCTACACCGTGGTGCCCAAGGAGTGTGTGGCCCGCGATTCGTCCGGGGCGGTGCAGGCCATTCATCCACTTTGGAACCGGCGGCACTGCACCAAGTTCAACGGCGTTTCCTACCCGGTGCAACGGGCGGCCGAGGCGGTCTATTCGCCCGAAGGCAAGGCGCAGTGTACGGCCCTGATCGACGGCTATCTGGCCAACGCCAAGATCATCCGCCAGGCCATGAACCACCTGGGTTACCACACCGTCGGCGGCGACAATGCCCCCTATGTGTGGATCGAGGCCAAGGGGGATTCGTGGGCGCTTTTCGATTTGCTGTTGAACAAGGCTGGGGTGGTTTGCACCCCGGGGGCAGGCTTCGGTAAGTGCGGCCAGGGGTACATCCGCCTGTCGGCGTTCAACTCCGAGGCCAATGTGGTTACGGCCATGGCCAGAATCCAGGAGGCGCTGGGCTGATCCGGGTTACGCGCACCACTGGCTTGCTTTGCCCGTAACGGCGATGTTTTCCACGCTTAAGCGTCAGGAACGATCGCCCATATCTTGATGAGACCTGTGCGGGCGAAAAGCCGTTGGCGCCCGGCCGGGCGGCGGGCGCTGCAACCGGGAGAAGGGGCGAACTGTTCGAGCGCAGCGAGTTTTCGCCCCGCCGGTTGCAGAGTTCGTCGACCGGGGTAGTCAGGGCGGCCCGGCGCCCTTTCTTTTGGTCCTTTTCTTTGGGCACGCAAAGAAAAGGACGACCCTCCGGCGAGGAGACCGAGGCTGATTTTTTTTGACGGTAACCCGCACCGTAGCTGAACGTTGGGGTTCGCTCCGCTCACCGCCAACCTACGCTCCAGGCCGGATACAGAACCCAAGAGCGGTCGGGCCAGCATTCCCGCGCTGGAGCGTGGGAACGATCATAACCCCGTCGCCCGGCTCAGCGTCAACGACGTTGAAGAGCATTGCACCATTAGATTTGGACACAGTTTCCGCTAGGGAAGAAGAGGGCCAGACATGAACGAAATGTACGATTACAGGAACTGCCAATCGCTGTTTGGCTATGCGTATAGCGTACACCTGCGCTCAGGCGGTGTTTGCCAGTTGTGCGGGGCTGGAAGAAACGCCGAACCGTCGTTCGATTTTTGGCGTCAATTAACCGTTGAACATATTATCGGGAGGAAACAGGGCGGCTATCGCAATGATATCAAGCGGCTGATTTCGGAGTTGTTGCCGGAGTCAGACGCCGACGAGCAAAAGGAGCTTGCGCTTGCGATAGATGCCGCCAACACGATAACGGCCTGTAGCTTCTGTAATGCCACTACCAGCCGTTATAAGACCAATTCCATGAGAGAACTGATTGAGGAAGCCATTTCTGAAAGTCGGCAGCCTGAAGCTATTATCGAGCGCATTCGTGCCGCAATCCGGCAAACTCTCTATGACAAGCGGAAGAATGTGGCGTGGAAGCTCAAGTCTGTTCGGAGTCAGTACGAAAAAGAGTTTTTGCCATCGCTGTTATTCCCCCCAGACCACATATCGGCTTTTTGAGAGCGGCGCGGTTTATAC
Source organism: Pseudomonadota bacterium (assembly GCA_009778235.1). Lineage (GTDB taxonomy): Bacteria > Desulfobacterota > Desulfobulbia > Desulfobulbales > Desulfobulbaceae > Desulfobulbus. The sequence continues at coordinate 784 of WRKE01000078.1, read as the reverse complement.
TACGGAGCGAGACGGCAAGTTTCTGGTAATGCTTGATGAAAGAACACTCGCTGACATTCTTCCAGGCGAATTTGAAGATAGAGAACTGCTGAACGTCGTTGAGTTTTCATCGGATCCAAGCGTTCGGCTTATCTGTTGAACCGCTTTGGTCTGCCCAGAGCGTCGTTCCGCAAACTTTCATGATCGTTCCCGCGCCGGAGCGTGGGAACGATCAATATAATTTCGGGTAATTTCGGGCGGCAGGGTGCCGCCCGTTGAGCTGCCTCAATCTACCCAAATCTCCTGTTGCACGCAGGTTTGATCCTCAGGACGCATCACCCGGCAGGAGAGTACGCCTTCCTTAAAAGAGCCGTACAGGGCATGGCGCGGGATCTTAAGCGTACCGTCGTTATTCAGCTCGACCATGACGACCACATCGCCGCCGTTGCCCAAGGTCAGCTCACAGGGAATCTTGCGCATGGGGATCCGCCAGGTTTGGTTGATGAACTGCCTGCACGAACCGGACGGTCTTGTCGACCTTGACCTGCTGGTTGGTCGGGGTGCTGCCGTTTTTGGACTCAGGCACCTGGAGGGTCGATTCAAGCCTGGAAGGAGGCGCGTTGAGCGCCGCAAGGATGCCTTCGTCGCGGCTGTAGAGGTCGGGCTTGAACATCACCTTGCCGTCACGGACATTGGTGGTCAAATACATCAGGTAGATCGGCAAGGGTTGTTTGAGAATCACGGTGGTGGTCTTGCCCGAGGCCAGGATTTGGTCCATTTTTTCGATTGTGATCGGATTGCCCGG
>WRKE01000077.1 GCA_009778235.1 Pseudomonadota bacterium | reverse complement strand
TGGGGGGATTGACTCTCAAAAAAGGAGACAATAAAAAGAATGCCCCTGTTACAGGAAGAAGGCCAATTCTATACCAAGTGTAACAGGGGCAACCACCCTGGCACGAAAAAAACCTCGTCAGCATTCTCCGGCAGGGTATGGCTCGGGTTGGTTGGCGCCTGGCAAAAAAAACGATGCGCTTTAAGCACAAGGCTCAATTTTTTTCCAGCATCCGGTAATCGATGGCCTCGCCGTAGGCCAGAAGATCCTCTCTGGCCGCCGGCCGCCCCTTGATGGTGACCACGAAGCGGGAGGCCACCACAATGTAGAGTTCGCCGGTTTTTTTGCCGCTGTCATATTTGAGGATCGCCCGCTGGCCCTTCACCATTTCGAACTTGCCTCCACCAGCACCGGCGAACATGGGATTGTTGACCATCATCAGCACCGACTGCAACACCGGAGAATCTGAGACAATTTCCACGCTGACATTGGTCGATCCCTTCTTGTAGTCGCGGCTGACCGTGACTCCGCCGCCGAGGATGGCCGCTCCCAAGGCCTGGGCATTGGCCTCCTTCCCTTCCCAGCCCGACAGCGGCTCGGGCAGCAGCGCCTTCATCCGTTCGCTTTTCTGCTGCCGGATCAGTTGGGCCGCATAGTCGAAATTGGAGGCCGCCCCAGTGTAATCGCCGGTTTCGTATTGCCGGGTCGCCTCCTTGATGGTGCTGAGCACCACATCTTCAGCCCACGACGGTCGCGAACAGGCAACCAAGCTCAGGGCCAGAACGATCCGGATCAGAGTGGGTAGGGGCATGGGTCGAATCACCAGTGAGGGAACAGGGAATTAGATCAGCATGTTGATACCAGCAGCGGTGCGAGGTGTCAAGCAAAGACCCAGCATGTCCGACGGAAACCATATGCAACAACCATGAAAATACGGACAAATACCAAGTGAACCACCAAAAGAATCCTGCCCAAAAGCACCCTCATTCACACTATCCCCCACCCAGCGCGGCTTGCCTGAAGCGGCAAAACCGGCTACCTTGGGCTCAGTGCCATCCGGAACTGCAGCGGGCGGTTTCGACCAAGACAAATACAAAAAATCCCCTTGGAACCTTTACAGGGGCAAGACAATAATGGGCACAGGGAGGGCGGACCATGGGCCGGGAGATCGAACGTAAATTCTTGCTGGCAGGGGACCATTGGCGCGGGCTGGTCGAAGGAATCACATATCGCCAGGGATACCTGTGCGCCGACCGGGAGCGGACCGTGCGGGTGAGGCTGGCCGGTGACCGGGGCTTTCTCACCATCAAGGGGCCGACCGCGGGCGCCGGTCGCGACGAGTATGAATACGAGATCCCGGCCGCCGAGGCCCGGGCGATGCTCGACACCCTCTGCCCCCAGCCCCAGATCGAGAAAAAGCGCTACACCATTGCCCACCAAGGCCATCTCTGGGAGGTCGACGAATTCTTTGGCGCCAACCAGGGCTTGGTGCTGGCGGAAATCGAACTCGCCGCGGAAAATGAACCATTCACGCGGCCGGATTGGCTCGGCCGGGAAGTCACCGCCGAGGTGCGCTACGCCAATGCCATGCTCTGCCGGCGGCCCTATTGCGACTGGCCGGATACCGAAAAATAGCGCCAAGCCTGTCGCCCGGAAGGCGCCCACGCAAACGCCTTAACCCTCTACTTCTTGCGGTTGCTCCGTTCGCGGAACAGGAGCCGGACCGGCACCTTGTCCAGCCCCAGCCCCTCGCGGAAGCAGTTGGCCAGGTAGCGTTGGTAGGAGAAATGAATCCCCTTGGGATCGCTGGCCACCACCGCGAACAGCGGCGGTGCGGTGCCCAGTTGGGCGGTGTAGAAAAACTTGAGCCGGCGGCCGTGGTAAAAAGGCGGCTCATGCCGGTCCACGGCCTCGGCCAGAAGCCGATTGAGGATGGCGGTGGCAAAGCGCTGGTGAAACTGGCGGTGCACCTTGCCGATCTCCGGAAAAAGCCGCTTGATGCCGGTGCCGGCCAGGGCCGAAACCTTGAGCACCGGCGCAAAGGGGATGAATTTGACCGCCATCTGTACCTCGGCCAGCAACCGCTCCTGCCGCTTTGGGTCGTCCTTGATCAAATCCCATTTATTGAGACAGATGATCACCGCCCGCCCCTGATCCTGGGTGTAGCCGATCACCTTGGTGTCCTGTTCGGTGATCCCCTCCTCGGCGTCGATGAGCACCAGGGCGATGTCGCACCGGCCCAAGGCCCGCAGCGATTTGAGGATGGAGAATTTTTCCAGCTTGTCGATGGTCTTGCCCCGGCGGCGGATGCCGGCGGTGTCGATCAGCAGGTAGGTATAGGGATCGCGGCTCACCAGGGTGTCAACCGAATCGCGGGTGGTGCCGGCAACCTCGGAAACCACCATCCGCTCCTGGCCGATGATGGCGTTGATCAATGAGGACTTGCCCACGTTGGGCCGGCCGAGAAAGGCGATGCGCATGGTATTGGCCGGCAGATTGTCCACCGGCGCATCCTTCGCAAGGAGCGGCAGCAGCCCGGTCATCAGGGTGTCGAGACCATAGCCGTGGTCACCGGACAGGGCCCACAACTCCGCAACCCCGAGCTCCCAGAACGGGGTTAGCAGCGTGTCCTCGACCTCCGGGCTGTCTATCTTGTTGACGATGTAGAATATTTTTTTTTCGGTGCGGCGCAGCAGGTCAACGATTTCGATATCATTTGGCGTCAGCCCCTCGCGGCCATCCATGAGGAAAAAAATGACGTCAGCCTCGTCGATGGCCAGCAGGGCCTGATGCCGGATGTGGTTGACGATGGTGTCGTCCTCGTCGTCGATGCCGCCGGTGTCGACCAGGATGAACGGATGCTCTTCCCAGTACACCGTCGCATAGTGGCGGTCGCGGGTGACGCCCGGCGTCGGGTCGACCAGGGCGTCGCGTCGCCGGGTGAGCCGGTTGAACAGGGTGGATTTGCCCACATTGGGGCGGCCGATAAGGGCAACCAGGGTCATATTTTCCGTGGTCATGATCGTTGGCGAAGCTCCTGGCGACATTGCCCGATGAGGGTATGCAAGGCAGCATACCCGGCTGCCTCTGGTTTGGCAAGCAGGCGGTCGAGCAAAGCCAGGGTCGGTTCGAGATAGCGGGCGAAAAACGGCTTGCCCCGCACCTGACTCAAAAAGGCGAAAGCCCCCGAAACCTGCAAGTGCCGTTGCAGGGCCAGCAGCAGGTATTCGTGGCGGAATTGGGCGGAATCATACGGCAGTTCCCCGCCCAGTTCCTCCAGGTAAACCAAAACAAGGTGGTCCTGCATGGACTCGGGCAAGGCGGCGCACGGATCGAGCAGCAATGAAGCCAAATCATAGGCCAGTGGCCCAAGACGGCCACCCTGAAAATCGATGAACCGTACCGCGCCTTGCGTGAGCATGAGATTGCGGCACTGGAAATCGCGGTGCAGAAAAAAATGCGCCGGCGCTTTGGCAGCCTCGTCGGCCAGCCGGGCGCAGTCGGCTTCCACGGCCCGGCGCTCGAAGGCAAGTCCGAGCAGGTCGGTGCAACAGGCCCGGAGGAAGTAGTTCGATTCACGTTCGATCATCAGTTGGCGGTCATAGCGGGGCGTGTCCCAGCACCAGGCCGGATCGAAACCCACGCTCCCCCGGATCTGCATCCGGGCCAA
>WRKE01000076.1 GCA_009778235.1 Pseudomonadota bacterium | reverse complement strand
TGCATTTATGTAACCTGTCTCTTGTTTGATATATTCTTCAAATTCATCGCTTACAGGAATATTGTAAAATTTATAATCATTTCCATTTTGTCTATCAAACTGAATCATAAACGAAGAATTATGTATAATTTCAGCAATATCTGTATTGAAATCTATTAACCAGTTTGCACCAATTTGTCCGTGTTCTTCGCCATCAGTAATGAGCAAATGATGCCCACTTTCTTTCAACAGCCACAGTATGGCACAGCCTGCACGGTCATCAGCACCAAGCCCGCAACCCATACTTGTAGATTTAATTATTCCGTCCTCTTCTGAATAATTATGTTCCGCAAAGTCAAAAACTGTATCTGCGTGTGCTACGAGAGTTACAGCATCTTTGCGATTTTCTGGAACAAAAACAAATTGCTGTTGTTCTCCCTTTCCTTTTCTCCATTCTGCATTGGGTAACGTTGCAAAACGCTTCATTATTTCTTCTACGCTATTCAGTGGATAAGAAAGAAATTCTTTAAGTATTTCTAATTCTGTCATTTTATTGTCTCCTTTTGGGAGGGTTAAAACCCCCAGCTTTAGCTGTTAATCGAAGCCACCGGCTTTAGCCGGTGGAGCCATTCACTCATTTTTAGGATGAATTTTTAGGATGATTATTTGTTTACTGTTGGCAAATTGCATACAACGGCATTTTATCTGCCGCACCGCCGATGGCTCTGCAAATATTTCGCGTCCTGCGGTGCGGCCTGGGCAGACACGGCTGGCCGCGCTCTACCCGGAATCGCGGGCCATCTGTCCGCCGGCGGGCAAGGGTTCAGGGCTTGTTTCAGGGAAGAGAAAATTGGCCCTGAAGGCGTCCCTGGCCTTGCCGGAGCCGATGAGCGCCACCTGGTCCTTTTCCTTGAAGCGGTATTGCGGTCCTGGGTTGGGCTCCAGAAGGCCTTCGCGGAGCACACCCACCACCGATGCTCCAGTCTTTTTGCGGATTTCGGACTCACCGATGGTCCGGTCGAGCAGGCTGCTGTCCGGCGGCAGCGCCAGCCATTCCAGATCGAATTGCTGTTCGGCCCCGCGGAAATGGGCCAGGGTCTGGTAGGAGCTTTCCTGGCTGATTTGGCTGGAATAGTATTCGCGCCGCAGGGTCTCGGTCTGCCGGTGGATTTCGGTCACCGGCACATTGAGGGTCAGCAGGGCCTGGCGGGTCATTTCCAGCCCGGCCTCAAGCTCGGGGTAGACCAGATCGGTCACCGCCAGTTCGTTGAAGATATCGATGAAATCAGGGTCAGAGAGCCTGGCCACGATGTGCAGGGTGCGGTTGAGATTGCGGGCATGGTCGACAATCGCCTGCGATTCAACCATGCCGGGAATGGTGACCACCAGCAGCGAGGCGGAGGCGAGGGCAGCGGCATTGAGGACGATCTCGTGGCTGGCGTCGCCATAGACCACCGCATAGCCGGCCAGCTTGGCCTGTTCGATCCGGCGCTGATCCAGCTCGATGATCACAAACGAGATGCCCAGCCGGTGCAAAGTGGTCGCGATCTGCAAGCCCACTCTGCCGCCGCCGGCGATCACCACATGATGCCCAAGGCCTCGCTCGGGAAAATTGATCGATTCCAGCGCCTCTTTCCTGAACCATTTCTTCTTCAGCGCGTACAGCCGGGAGGTCTGGCCTGAAACCAAGGGGGTCAGAATCATGGTCAGCACCGCGGTGGTCAGGACGATGTTGTACAGATCCTTGCTGATGGAATCGGTCGACAGCCCTATCCGGGCCAGGACAAAGGAAAATTCCCCGACCTGGAACAGCCCCAGGCCCACGGCCAGGGGAATGACGTTGCCGTAGCGGAACATCCACGAAACCGCGGCGAAAATGCACCCCTTGCCCAGGCTGACCAGCACCACCAACAGCAGGATAGTCCCTAAATGGGTGAAGAGAAAACCGGGATCAAGCAGCATGCCCACCGAGGCGAAGAAGAGCAGACCAAACACATCGCGCAGGGGGATGATATCGCTCAGGGCCTGGTGACCGTAGTCGGATTCGTTGAGCACCATGCCGGCGATGAAGGCGCCCAGGGCAAAGGAGAGACCGACCAGGTAGGTGGCATAGCCGATGCCCAGGCCGATGGCGATGATGGCCAATAAAAACAACTCGCGGGAACCGAGCTTGGCGATATGCCGCATCAGCCACGGCAGCAACTTGATGCCGATGATGAGCATGGCGGCCAGAAACAGGGTGGCCTTGACCGCGGCCTGGCCAAGCGACATCATGCCGGCTGCGGGGTCGTTCATCAGCGGCAGGATGATCATCATCGGCACCACCGCCAGATCCTGGACGATCAGCATGCCGATCATCACCTTGCTCGACAGGGTGCCGAGCCACCCCTGATTCATCAAGGTCTTGAGGAGGACCATGGTGGAGGACAGAGAAATAAGGGCGCCGAACCAGATACAGGTCTTTTGGTCCCATCCCATCAGACTGCCGATGCCGAAGCCGAAGCCGATGGTCAGGGTCAATTGGAGCACGGTGCCGATCAGGGCGACCCATTTGACCGGCTTCAGGTCGTTGTGCGAAAATTCCAAACCCAGGGCAAAAAGCAGAAGCCCCACGCCGATCTCGGCCAACAGTTCAATTTCATGTATTTCCGAAATGGTGAAGCCGCCGGTGTGCGGTCCTAAGATCACCCCGGCAAGGATATAGCCGAGGATCAGCGGCTGATGCAACCGCTGCATGATGAGGCCGCAGAAAAAAGCGGCGATGACCAGGAAGATAATGTCTGTGGCGATACCCATGGCGTTCGTTAAGGGAGATATGAAAAAAGGGAAAATGCCCCGGCTGAGAGTGCAAGGAATGGATTCTATAGGAAATATACCAGAGGATCAGGAAATGGCGAGCAGAGAGTTTTGTTTCCGGAAATGGGGAAAGTCAAATGTCTGGTCGCTCCGGTGTTTGGGAGTGAGAAAAGACCATCTTTGCTCACCCCTCCATGCGGCCGGGACCTTTGCCTGGCGCCCCTTGGTTTCAATACCCGTTGTGGCCGCTCATGACCTCTTTTGTTTTCCGGTGCTTTTGCCTTTGGGGATCATCCGGGGCGGCATAGCCCAGGCTGATGAGCAGCCCGATCCGTTTTCCGTCCGGGATGCGCAAAAGCCGTTTGATTGCAGGCTCGTCGAACCAGCCGAGCATGCAGGTGCCCAGCCCAAGCTCGGCGGCCTGCAGACAGAAATGGGCGGCGGCGATGCCGATGTCGATCAGAGGAAAATCCCGGTTTTTCAGCCAGGCGCCGATCTGGGTGATTGCCTTGGGCCGCTCGATAACCAACACCGCCAGCACCGGGGCCTGGGGCACGAACTGGTTGAAGGAGACCAGCGCACTGAAGGTGGCCCGCGCCACCTGGTCTTTCAGCGCCGGGTCAGTGACCATGATCAGCCGCCAGGGCTGCGAATTGGAGGCGGATGGTGACAGCCGGACCGCCTCGATCAACTGGTCCAGCTTTTCCCGCTCGACCGGGCGGTCGGCATAGGCGCGGACGCTTTGTCGGTGGGTGATCAACTCGGAAAATAACATAAGGCAATCTCGAAAGTTTTATTCACCCCATCCAATCAATGCTAATCGGATTTTTTCTAGGCAAGCCATGCCAGTCCGGCAACTGAT
>WRKE01000075.1 GCA_009778235.1 Pseudomonadota bacterium | reverse complement strand
CGAATGGTGGTCAGTGGATCTGTTGCATAGACCGCTTTGAGCGGTCCACAATCTTTTAAGCCACCGGCTTTGCCGGTGGTTACTGACTCATCAAGAGATCGGGGTTCCTGGTTTTTAACTACACCCAACTTTCTAAAAATATTAGCAAACATCGCGACCTCGGGGTTTGATTTTTTTTATCCACGAAACGGCCCCGGACATCCGGGCCGCTACGCGGCCATCATCGCCTCACGGTTCCAGGCGGTTACCACGAAGCGCAACTGTCCCTCGACCCGGGGGATGGTCTTGTTATCCGTGGGAAGCGGAATTATCACCTCCATCCTGCCGGCTCCGAGCGCCTTGGCTTTCACCTCGGTGGTTTCGAGGTTGAATGAAGTTCCCTGCCAGGCATAGGTGATCTTCCATTTGTCCCCGGCCGTGGCGGGCCGGATCAGTTCCACGGTGATCTGGTTGCGGAACAGGTAGCTCCCTTCGTAATGCTCGTTAATCCAGAGCTTCTTTTCGACTTCATAGTCCGGGACACAGACGTTGAGGGTCAGACTGTAGGCCAGGGTGGGGCGATTGGGGTTTACCTTGGCCCGGTTGGCCAGGAACACCGTGGACAAATACAAACTGCCGTTCTCCTTGGGCGCGGCCAGCCAATCGGCGTGGCTCATACAGGCGACGGAATCCTCCACCGAGGTGCGTCGGGTGAGATACCAGAGCTTGCCTCTGGGAGAGGCCAGGATTTCGAATTGGTACAGGGCGTTGATCTGCTTGCCCGCGTCCTGCTGCTTCTGCACCTCGAGGGGCAGGCGGATGTCCGCGATGTCCAGCCAGATATCCACCCGCACATCGCCGAACAAAAACCGGGTGAGATTCTGATAGGCCTCCTCGCTGTTGACAATCCCGAAGGGCCCCGAGTGGGACCGGAAGGCAAAGGCCTTGGCGCAGGGCTGGCCTGGCTGGCCGTTGGTTTGCAGTCCGCGCAGGGTCGCGTTGTCGATTTTCACCAACCCATCGCTGCCATGTCCTGAAAAGGTCCGCGACAGACCCATGGCGACTTCGTAGTCCATGCGGTTGCTTCCCACCATGCAAAAGACCCGGTCCGGGGAAAAACGGCTTTCCGGCAGCCAGTCCACCCGGTCATCCGGCGGCTTGTTGCCGAGGGTCGTCAATCCCAGGTATTGGGACATCCGCGTGCGGTTGAAGTTGTTCATGTCTTTCAGGCCGAGCCATTGGGGGACATTCAGGCCGGCCACGTCGATGCCGTTGTGGGGGGTGGCGTAGGTGAAGAGCTTATCCACGTAGCGGCTCGCCTGATGAGGATCGTTGGCCGGATTCTGGAGGAATGCCCGGCAGATCAGGCCGCCCATGGAATGGGCCACCAGGTAGCAGCGGAAATCCTCTTCGCCGATGGAGTTCGCTTCGTTTTTACAGACCAGGTCCCGCACCCGCAGGACCAGATCGCCCAACTGCCGGGCAAAATCCTCGATGGGCGGCGTGGTGCCGGTCCCCAGAGCCTGCGAGGCCTGATCGTAATAGCGGAAGATGATGATTGAGCGGCTGGAGAGCCGGTTGCCGGTGGGCTGGCCGGTGGCGTCGGTCTCCCATTCCTCGTCTAAGATGTCACATCCATCCTGGTAGACATTCTCGTACTTGAAATCCGAGGCCAGGCGCACCACCGGCGACTGGAAAATGAACTTGCGGGGGGGCCGCTCCTTGTCCGGCACCGCCCGGTACACGGTGGAACCCAGATTGAAACCGCAAAAGGGGTCCACGGTCGTCTCTTCGATTTCTGGGGCACTCATGGCATAACCGCGCACATAGATGATGGGATGAAACGGCGCGTTGGGGTTCGGCATGGTTTTCCTCCGTAAACGGGTTGTTTTTGCGGATGGCCCTTCCGTGGCTGGGAAGCGCCCTGGTTTGTTGCCTTGGCCGGCGGGCAGGAGCGGCGGCGCGTTTGGTCCGGGGCCTAGTCTTTGATGCCGCCAAAGGCTGCGAAGCAGGAGTTTTTATGCAAAAGATCCACCGAGCTGAAGCCAACACGGCGCATCAGGTCCAACTGGAAGGTGACTGGCCGGGGCGAATCTTCCCGGTCGATGCAGCGGACGACCGCATCCCGCCACTCCTCGCCGCCTGAGGACTCAAGATAGTCGCGGTAACGCCGCCACATCAGCCGCTCGACCGGATCGATTTCGTGACTGACCAGATCGGTAACCCAGAACGAGCCTTTCGGCCTGAGCAGGCTGTGGATCTTGGTGAAGGCCGCCAGCCAGTCCTGTTCGTCGCGCAGATGGTGGAGCACAGCCGCGGCCAGGATGATGTCATACCCATCGCTGGCAAAGGGAGCGGTCCGGAAATCCCCGTGGATAATGCTGACCCGGCCGCTGGTCTCCCGGGCGACCCTTTGTTGCGCCCGGACGAGCATGGGCATGCTGAGGTCGTTGAGGTCGCAGTCGAGATGGCCGCCCTGGCGGCGGATCAGTTTGATGGCATTGTTGCCCGCGCCGCAGCCGATATCGAGGATGCGGGTGGCGGCCGGCGTGGCCGCCATGGCGGCGGTGGTGATCAGCTCCATCGCCAGGGGCGCGTCGATCGTCGCCACCTGGCCTGTATCCAGGTTGGCAAACCGCTCGACATCCTGGTCAAACCGCTGCTTGATTTCGGCCAGGGTGGATTTCTGCGACAAAGGGGTGTTCATATCGTTTCAACCAATGTTGTTGCTCAGACCGCGGCCAAGGCCGGGGCTTCATTGCCTGCTCAGCGCCAGGCGGCCGGCCAGGAGTACGAACACCGAGCCGGCGACCCGGTTCAGCATCAACTGAGCACGCTGCGAATGCTTAAGCCACCCGCCGATCTGGCTTGCGGCCCAGGCGATGCAGCCAAAGACCATCAGGGCACTGGCCATGAAGATCGCGCCCAGCAGGATGATCTGGAGGGGTACGGGGCCATGGGCCGGGTCGGCGAACTGCGGCAGAAAGGCCAGAAAGAAGATCGCCACCTTGGGATTGGTGACGTTCATGACGATGCCTCGGGCATAGAGGGCCCAGCCGCCCATGGGGCTGTTTTTCTGTTCGTCCGGTTCAATGCCGCCGGCCCGGAAGGCCTGCCAGGCAAGATAGAGGAGATAGCCGGCCCCGGCCATTTTGAGCCCATTGAAGGCCAGCACGGATTTTTGCAAGATGGCGGCCACGCCTAGGGCCACGGCGCTGATGTGGACCAGCAGCCCGGTGCACAGGCCCAGGGTGATCAGCAAGCCGGCCCTGCGGCCGTACAGGGCCGACTGGGCGAGCACGAAAATGTTGTCGGGCCCCGGCGCGATTGCCAGGGCCACGGAGGCGGTGGCGAACAGCGCAAGGTGATCGAATGGAATCATGGCGGCCAGCCTGTTGACCAAAGGGGTACAACCCGACAGCATGCGGCGGGAACCGTTTGGGTCGGGTTGAGCGGCGGCGGTCGGATCAGTTGCAAGATAATGTTATATATTGCCAGAATCCGCCTTGGGCCTCAAGTCTTTCCGTCAACCTGTTGGCCGGGATCGCAACCGGGTTTTTGTTGTTTCGGCCGCGGATCATGGGGGGAAGAGGTCCATTGATGCGGCCCTGCGGGTACGTTGAAGTGCTGATATTTTTGTGGCGGGCCCGA
>WRKE01000074.1 GCA_009778235.1 Pseudomonadota bacterium | reverse complement strand
GCTCTACTCCTCCACACCCAACCAACCAAAAAAACCCCTATCTCCCTCATCTTGCTCTGAGCTTGAGGTATCCAACCAGAATCTTGCGCTGAACTTGAATCAGTGATCTTGTAACCTTTCCGGATCAAGGATGACGATGGTCTTGCCCTCCACTCGGATCAAGCCGTCATCGGCCATTTTACCAAAAATCCTCGACAAGGTTTCCGCACTGGTCCCGAGCAGGCTGGCCAGTTGCCCCTTCGGGATGTCGAGCACCACCTTGTCCCGCCGGTTCTGCTCGTCCATCAAATAGCGCAGATGGGCGGCAAGTCTTCCCGGCACCTCCTTGAGCGAAAGACCTTCGATTTGAGCGGCAAACCGCCGCAGGCGCAGGGCCAACACCGCCAGCATGTTGAGGGCCAACGAAGGTGTGTTGGTCATCAGATCGACAAACTCGTGGCGGGGGAAAAAATACACTTTGGTATCAACCAAGGTCGTGGCATTGGCGGGAAAAGGGGTGCCATGAAAAACCGGAACCTCGCCAAAGGGCTCTCCTGGTCCGAAGATGTGGAGAATTTGCTCCTTGCCATCGGACGACATTTTAAAAACTTTCACCTTGCCACTGGCAACCAAATAGAAGCCAATGCCGGGATCGCCCTCGTGAAAAATCGTAGCCCCTTTGGGATAGTGCTTGCCAACGGCGATGCCGACAATTTTTTGTAATTGTTCTGCGGGCAAGCCATTGAACAGCAGACTAGTGGCGAGCAGTTCACTTTTTTTCTGCATTGATCTGAGAATTTTTTTTGTATTTGACCTGGATCAAAGAAAGGTTGCGGATACGGTGTATAGTCTGGCCATACTACCGAGATGCGTTGGCATGCGCGACTAAAAACAGATAAGGAGGAATGACATGTTTTGTAATCAATGCGAACAGACTGCCAAAGGTATAGGATGTACCATTGCCGGGGTGTGCGGCAAGAACGAGGAGGTCTCCGATCTTCAGGATCTTTTGATCCACGCTCTGCAAGGGCTTTCGTTGTATGCCCAGGAAGGCCGCAAACTGGGCATCACCGATGATGCCACCGATCTTTTTGTCTTGGAAGCCATCTTTTCCACCCTGACCAATGTCAACTTTGACCAGGATCGGTTGGCGACGCTGATCAAGCGCACGGTTGAACTGCGCGAGGCCATGAAGGCCAAGGTAGCGGCCAAGGGTGGGACGACGGGCTTTACCCAAGCACCGGCTACCTTTACCCCGACCACCAATTCCGCGGCCGAACTGGCAGCCCAAGGCAAGGCGCTCAATCTGCTCGAAAGCCTGGATACCGACCCCAATATCCGTTCGCTGAAACAAATCCTTCTCTTTGGCTTGAAAGGGCTTGCCGCCTATGGAGACCATGCCGCCATTCTTGGGCAGAAGGATCCGGCAATTGCCGGGTTCTGCTACCAAGCGCTGACCGAGTTGCTTTCGTCCGAATTGAGCATGGAGCAAGGTGTGGCCCTGGTCATGAAGGCAGGTGAAATCAACCTGAGGGCCATGGAATTGCTCGATGCCGCCAACACCGGCACTTACGGGCATCCGGTTCCCGTTACCGTGCCGCTCGGCCATCGCCGGAACAAGTGCATCCTTATCACTGGCCACGATTTGCACGATCTGGAACAGTTGCTCATCCAGACCGAGGGCAAAGGCATCGACATTTACACCCACGGTGAGATGCTTCCCTGCCACGGCTATCCGAAGCTGAAAAAATATCCTCATTTTTACGGGCATTTCGGAACTGCCTGGCAGAACCAGCACAAGGAATTCCCCAACTTTCCAGGGCCGATTCTGTTTACCACCAACTGCATCCAGAAGCCGCAGGACAGCTACAAGGGGCGGGTGTTCACCAATGGCCTGGTCGGCTGGCCCGGGGTCAAGCATATCAGCGACAAGGACTATTCGGCGGTGGTCGATATGGCCTTGGCCATGCCTGGTTTCACCGATGAGAGTGAAAACGGTCAAGTGCTGGTCGGCTTTGCCCGCAGCACCGTGCTCGGCGTGGCCGACAAGGTGATCGAGGCTGTCAAGTCCAAGGCGATCCGCCACTTTTTCCTGGTCGGCGGATGCGATGGCGCCAAACCCGGCCGCGACTATTACACCCGATTTGTCGAACAGGTACCCAACGACTGCCTGGTGTTGACCCTGGCCTGCGGCAAATTCCGCTTCTTTGACAAGCAGTTGGGTACCATTGGTGGCATCCCTCGTCTGCTTGATGTCGGCCAGTGCAACGACGCCTACTCGGCCATCCAGATCGCGGTTGCCCTGGCCAAAGCCTTTGACTGCGGCGTCAACGACCTGCCGCTCTCCCTGGTGCTGTCCTGGTACGAACAGAAGGCGGTGGCCATCCTGCTGACCCTTTTGTATCTGGGCATCAAGGATATCCGGCTCGGGCCGTCGCTGCCGGCCTTCATCAGCCCAGCGGTGCTCGAATTCTTGGTGAACACCTTTGCGATCAAGCCAACGGACACCCCGGAAGCCGACCTGAAAACCATCCTCGGCTGATCCTTGCGCCCTTTCATCAAACAAACATGAAAGACCCCGGCCGGATGATCCAATCCGGTCGGGGTCAGCCCGGATGTCGGGGCATTGATGGCAAACAAAAAATATCTTGAGTCTTAGCCTGAACATACCCTAGTAACAAAAGCCCTGAACCATTGTCGAGACCAGACCCTGTCCAAAAAATGTCTCGCCCTCAATGCACTGAAGCAGACGATGCACTGCGGATGCACAACCAATTGACCCCAAGAGACCCAGACCATGAAAGTAGTGCGAAAAATTATCAAGATTGATGAAGAGCTGTGCGACGGCTGCGGCCTCTGCGTGCCTGACTGCGCCGAAGGATCGCTGCAGATCGTCGATGGCAAGGCCCGGCTGATGGCCGACAAACTCTGCGATGGTCTCGGCGCCTGCCTCGGTTCCTGTCCAACCGGAGCGCTGAAGATCATCGAACGCCAGGCCGATGCCTTCGACGAGCAGGCAGTCCACCAGCTCCTTGCGAGCCAGGGCAAAAAGGTTTCCGCGCCGGTACACTTCCATGGGACTGGCTGCCCTTCGGCACAGTTGCAAACCTTTCAGACCACAACCCCTTGTCAGGTTGCCAACACGCCCTCCGGGCTGTCAGGCTCCACCCTCTCCCACTGGCCCGTTCAGATTCGGCTGATTCCACCGACCGCGCCCTTTCTCGAAAATTGCGACTTGCTCGTGGCGGCCGACTGCACGGCCGTGGCCTATGCGGGCTTCCAAAAAGATTTTCTCGCTGGTCGAGTGGTGATGATGGGATGCCCCAAGTTCGACGATCAGCAACTCTACGTCGACCGATTCACCGAGATCTTTCGCTCCCGCAAATTGCGCTCTCTGACCATCCTGATCATGGAAGTGCCCTGCTGCCACGCCATGCTGCAGATCGTCCGCACCGCCTTAAATGCGGCCAAACCGGATATTCCAGTCCGCCAGGTGGTGGTCTCCATCCAGGGGGCGATCAAGGAAAATGGCGTCGGATAACCAAACGCTGTCATTCACAATAGTGGCTCTATACAAGACTCAGCATTTTTATTATATTCCCATGTAAGATCAAGGTGATATTTCGAATGAGGTCTTGCGATGCAGATGC
>WRKE01000073.1 GCA_009778235.1 Pseudomonadota bacterium | reverse complement strand
AGATAGGCCCCTTTTTTCCAGGCCAGCATCAGGTCGAGATGCAGCGGCGGGTCAAAGGAGACGGCATGGAGATCATGGTCGTCCTCGTCCTCGGCCACCATCCTGAGGAGGGTGGCAATGCCCAGGCCCCGCTTGATCAGGGATTTGACCAGGGAAAATAGATTGGTTTCAAAGACCACCAGGGGCTGGACGTCGGGGAGTTCGTGCAAAAGCTCAAGCAACATTTCCCGCTGGTAATAGCCCTGTTTGAACATGATCAGGGGCTGGGCGGCAAATTCCCGGAGGGTGATCGCGCCCCGCCCCACAAAAGGATGGCCGGCCGGGACGCATGCCACCAGCTCCTCACGCAGGATGGGGCGGATCTCCAGGCTCTCCGGCACATGCCCGCCGGCGATGACCCCCATGTCCAGCTCGCCCTGATTGATCTGGCGCTGAATGCTGCCCGCGCCCTTGCCCAAAACCACCAACTGCAAATGGGGATATTGTCGTTTGAATTCATGGATGATCGCCGGGAAAAAGTAGGTGCTCATCATTGGCGGGATGCCCAGACGCACCTCGCCTTTCTGCAGCCCTTTCAGATCCGCCATCTCCTGGGTCGCGTCCTTGAGTGCCTCCAGGATGCGATAGGCATGGGTGAGAAAAATTTTTCCTTCTGCGGTCAGGGTCACCCTCCGGTTGCCGCGGTTGAACAGGATCAATTCCAGCTCGCCCTCCAGTTTCTGGACCGTCATGCTGACCGCCGGCTGGACGACGTTAAGCGCTTCCGCGGCCTTGGTGAAGTTGTTGTGACGGGCGATCTCGATGAAGAATTGCAGTTGGCGGATATCCATGGCGCATCGATAGTATATTGTTATCGAAAATATAATTATTATATATTTTATTTATACATGAGAATGGCTATATTCAAGGGCAAAATCAATGCACATCTCCAAATCAACCAGCACCATGAACAGTTCAACCATTCAAAGTGGCACCCTTGCCTTCCGTAAAGTCAATCTGGCATTTTTCGCCGCCGGTTTCGTTACCTTCATCACCCTGTACGACATGCAGCCGTTGCTGCCGGAATTCGCACGTGAATTCGGGATTAGCCCCGCCTGGGCCAGTCTGCCGCTTTCCGCCGCCAGCTTGACCCTGGCGGTGGCCATGTTGCTGGCCGGAACCCTGTCGGAAACCATGGGCCGCAAGCCGGTGATGATGGGCGCTTTGTTTCTGACCTCGATTCTGGCGCTATCGACAGCCTTTTGCCATTCATTCTCGTCCCTGGTGGTGTTGCGTTTTATCCAGGGATTGGTGCTCGCCGGCCTGCCACCCGTGGCCATGGCGTATCTCAACGAGGAGATCGAGCCAGCCACCGTCGGCACGGCCATGGGGCTGTACATCAGCGGCAATGCCATCGGCGGCATGTCGGGACGGCTGTTCACCGCCACGGTGACCGACTTCTTTTCCTGGAACCTCGCCTTGGGCCTGGTGGGCTTGATCTCTCTGGGGCTCAGTTGCTACTTTGCATTCAATCTGCCGCCTTCGGTCAATTTCCGCCGCCGGCCCTTCGAGTACCGCTACTTCTTCACCTCGGTGCTGCAGAAGTTGCGCGACCCCCACCTCCTGTGCCTGTACGGCATTTCCTTCATGGTGATGGGCAGTTTCGTCACTCTGTTCAACTACATCACCTTCCGGCTGCTCGGCGGCGAGTACGGCTTGAGCCATACCGTGGTCAGCCTGGTCTTCCTCACCTACCTCCTGGGCGCCTATTGTTCCTCCACGGTGAGCAAACTGGTCAACCGTTTCGGCCGCTTCCTCACCATCAGGGCCTGTGTGGCGACCATGTTCGCCGGTATCGTCCTGACCCTGGCAAGGCCGCTTCCCCTGGTCATTTTGGGGATCGCCGTGTTCACCTGCGGTTTTTTTGGCGCTCATACCGTGGCCTCGACCTGGGTGGGGCGACATGCCAAGACCGCCAAGGCTCAGGCTGCGGCCCTTTATCTCTTTTTCTACTATCTTGGCTCCAGTCTTTCCGGAACCGCCGGCGGATTTTGTTGGGCCGGGGCGGGCTGGCATGGGGTAGTGGGGTTTATTGGCATGCTGTTGCTGGCGGCCCTGGTTTTCACCGTGATCCTGGCCCGGCTCTCCGTCGGGTTGGGGAAAATCCCGCTCTCGGCAAGAAGCTGAAATGCCGTCATCTTCAAGGTCAATAGGGCGGTGGCCGGTGCCAATTCAACGGCGCGGGCAAGACTCGTACCTCCATGACCTCCTCTTGTGATTGACCAATTCTTACGCAGAGAAACATCATTGTGGGTGATTTTATCAGGAGGCACTATTGTCAATGGTGAGCCCGCATGATAGAATGAGTAAGAATCAGTTTTTATTAGCATTTGGACGCAAATTCCGGGCAGGATTATTCTCTGTGAGCCGGTGGAAGCAGTTGCGAATTTCATCATTAATCAGCTTGGTTACTGTTTCGCGCCTTTTTGCTCGACTCTGCTCCGAATGCCCGGGACGTGTAAGGTGTTGTTAGATTGGCGACCTCGCCTGCTGTGCCGGCAGAATAGGTGCGGGGCCGTCGCCACGATCTGAGTACGAGAAAAAGTCGGCCCGTTCACTCAATCAAGGTCAGACGCATGATCCTCGGTCACCGCCCTGTTCATCACGCTCATCGTGTTGTTCTGTTGGTCCTGATGCTTGGGTTTGTGCTTGTTTCTCCGGTCCTCCCGGCGGCCAGCGACCGGACTATTGTCGTCGGGCTCTATGATGTGCCGCCGAAGATTTCCTTCGATTCCTCCGGCCGTCCCGCCGGCATCTATGTCGAACTGCTCGAAGACCTGGCCAGGAAGGAAGGATGGCGGTTGCAGTACGTGGTTGGTTCGTGGGTTGAGAATCTGGATCGTCTCGAGCGAGGCGAGATTGATTTGATGCCCGGCATAGGTCTCACCGAAGAGCGGGCGCGCAGCTACTCCTTCTCGCAGATCCCGGTTTTGTCCTCCTGGTTTCAAGTGTTTGCCGCCAAATGGCAAGACATCCATTCCCTCATGGGTTTGAACGGCAAACGGGTCCTGGTGCTGGCGCGGTCGACGCCTGAGCAGGCCTTGATCCGGCTGGCCCGGGGTTTTGAACTGGACGTCACCATTCTCGCGGTACCCGACTATCCCACCATGTTCGCCAAGATTGCCAACGGCGAGGCGGATGCGATTATCGCCAACCGGTACCAGAGGGAATGGAGCATAAATAAATACCATCTCATTGATACCGAGATCCTGTTCGAACCCACCGCCCTGTATTACGCCGTGCCCAAGGGTGACCCCAAGCAATTGCTCGGGGCCATCGATCAATACCTGGCCGCATTGAAAGCAAATCGTAACTCGTTTTATTACGATGCCTTGAAACGTTTGGCTGCGGAGAGCACCCCTTTTACCCTGCCTCCCTGGCTGATGATTACCGGAGGCGGCTTGCTGGGTTTTCTGCTGGTCAGTATTGCAATCGGCATGGTTTTCAAGCATCAGGTCAATGTCCGGACCGGGGAGCTGCGGCGGGAAAATGCGGAACGAAGGGCGCTGCAGCAGCGGTTTATGGATATCATCGATTTTTTGCCTGATCCGACCTTTGTCATCGACGAGCACA
>WRKE01000072.1 GCA_009778235.1 Pseudomonadota bacterium | reverse complement strand
GCCTTATCGCCACCCTGACCAAATCTTTCCCGTTCCATGGCATGATCAAAAAATAGTAGAGAGAAAAAAGAAGCAATCCGGGCAGCCCAGGAGCGGTCCAATTCCATGCCCACCTCTTGACGAAGGGGCGGCCCGGTATAATGTTTTCCAACACTGCCATGATCGCGGCTGCTGGCCGCACCAACCCGTTATCCCTGTCCGCTGGATGACCCCCCTTCTTTGCCATGGTCAAATGGAGAATTATTATGAACCAATCCCTTAACCGCTCAACATCCAAACCTTTTTTTGTTTTCGCCTCTTGTCTGCTCTGCTTCGTGTTGCTGGCCATTGGCCACCGCCCCGCCTTGGCCCAAAACGAAGATGACCTGGCCTTGCTCGACCGTTCCGCCAAGGCCTTTTCCTCGGTGGTGAAAAAAGCCGGCCCGGCGGTGGTCTATGTCGGGGTGGAAAAGGAAACCTCGGCCAAGGGCATGCCCCAGATTCCCGACTTGTTCAACGATCCCTTTTTTGAACGATTTTTCGGGCCCCAATTCCGTCATCCCCGAACCAATCCCAAGCAAAATAAACAAACCTTCAAACGCCAATCCGCCGGCTCAGGCTTCATCATTACCAGCGACGGCTATATCCTGACCAACAATCATGTGGTCACCGACGCCAGCAAAATCACGGTGCGCCTGGCTGATAAGCGTGAGTTTCAGGCCAAGGTGGTGGGGACCGATCCCCAGTCCGATGTGGCGGTCATCAAGATCGAGGCCAAGGACCTGCCGTTTATGACCCTTGGCAATTCAGACAACCTGGAGGTGGGCGAGTGGGTCATCGCCATCGGCAGCCCCTTTGAGCTGAGCCAGACCGTCACCGTCGGGGTGGTCAGCGCCAAGGGCCGCAACCGTATGGGCATCACCGACTACGAAAACTTCATCCAGACCGACGCCGCCATCAATCCCGGCAACTCGGGCGGCCCGCTGCTCAATATCCGCGGCGAGGCCGTGGGCATGAACACCGCCATCTTCTCACGGAGCGGCGGCTACATGGGGATCGGGTTCGCCATTCCGATCAACATGGCCAAATCGATCGAGCAGCAATTGCGCAAAAGCGGCAAGGTCACCAGAGGCTGGCTGGGGGTCATGATCCAGGATGTCAACGAGGACCTGGCCAAATCGTTCGGCGGCAAGGCCGGCGGCGGCGCCCTGGTCACAGAGGTGAGCGACGATTCCCCGGCCAAGAAGAGTGGCCTGCTGCAGGGGGACATCATCGTGGCCATCAACGGCGATCCGGTGGCGGATGTGGCTGACCTGCGCAACAAGATCGCCATGACCCCGCCGAATATCGACCTGAAGCTGCGTATTTTACGCGATGGCAACGAAAAGGATCTGATGGTGACCGTGGGTGAACAACCGGCCGACATGGCCTCACTGGCCAAGAAAATGACCGGCGCCGCCTTGGGCGAATTCGGCCTGACCCTCCAGGATCTGACCAAGGAGGTCGCCGAGCAGTTCGGCTATGCCAAGGACCAGGGGGTGCTGATCGCCGATGTCGAAGCCGACAGCCCTGCCGCTGAACTGGGCCTGCAATCCGGCATGTTGATCGAGGAGGTCAATCGCACCAGGGTCCGCACTCTCAAAGAGTTGCAGCAGGTGGTGAAAAAAGCCGAAGGCGCCAAACAGATCCTGTTGCGGGTCCGCTCCGGCGAGCAAAGCCAATATGTGGTCCTGCAGTCGAAGTAGGCCGCACGGTCGCACCCCAACCACAGAATGAATGAGCCGGCATGGGCAACCATGCCGGCTTTTTTTGTCCGGTCTGTCTCTATTCCGGCCTGTCTATCCTCAAGCACTTCATCCCATTTTTTACCGAGCGGTGATTTTTTGAACAATGCCGGATGGTAACCGGGTGGTTAAAATGAAACGGCGCATCACATTCTTGTCGTTTTGTTGGGCCGCAGCTTTACGCTTGCGGCCCATTTTATTTTATGATAAGGCGTTAAAATAAAATAACGCCCATTCTTATTTGAGGAAGCCGCATGCAACGTTCCCTTCAAGGGTACTATCTGCCTATTACCACCACAGGCGAACAGGCCAAGGCATTTGTCCCTGCCCCTCTGCCGCCGGATCCGCCTGTTGAATGGTCGCCGGAACTGCTCAGCGCCTTTGACTCAGCCCTGGTCGCCCTTGGCCGGCTGGACAGTGCCTCAACCATGCTGCCAAGCACACCGCTGTTTCTGTATATGTACATCCGTAAAGAGGCGGTGTTTTCTTCCATGATTGAAGGTACGCAGTCCTCGCTTTCGGACTTGTTGTTGTATGAAATCGCCCAGGAACCAGGCGTTCCCCTGGTGGATGTGCAGGAGGTCAGCGGTTATGTCGCCGCGCTTGAGCACGGCCTGAAACGCCTGCATGAAGGTTTTCCCCTCTCGATGCGCCTTATGCGTGAAATACACGGTATCCTGCTGGCCAGGGGTCGGGGGCAATACGCTGATCCCGGCGAGTTCAGGCGCAGTCAAAACTGGATAGGCGGAACCCGCCCCGGCAACGCCTACTTTGTTCCACCACCAGCCGCAAAGGTGATGGAATGTCTCGGCGCCCTCGAAAAATTTCTGCATGACACGCCGCAGCTCACGCCGCCGCTTTTGAAAGCAGCCTTGGCCCATGTCCAATTTGAAACCATCCACCCCTTCCTTGACGGCAATGGACGCTTGGGCCGCCTGCTCATCACGCTCATCCTGTGTGCACAGAAGGTGCTGCGTGAACCGCTGCTCTACTTGAGCCTCTATCTGAAAGAACACCGGCAATATTACTATGAGCTGCTGAACAGTGTCCGGGTCACCGGCGATTGGGAGGCATGGCTGAGGTTTTTTGCCGAAGCTGTGGCTGTAACCGCTTCTCAGGGAGTAGAATCGATCAACAGGCTGGCACAAATGGCGGAAACGGATAAGGCGCGCATCGCAGGGCTTGGCCGGGCCGCGGCTTCCGCTGGGCTGGTCCATGATGCCCTGCTGGAGCGTCCTCTGGTCACGGCGGCCTGGCTTGCCGCCAAGACCGGCCTGACCGCTGCAACGGTGAACAAGGCCCTGCTCAATCTTGAAAAAATCGGGATCATTCGCCAGTTGAACGACAGCAAGCGCAACAGGCTTTTTGCCTACGGGCAGTACATGGACATACTGAACGCATAAAAAGAGAAGTGCTTCCAAAAACTTGGACAGGTAAACCACGTCCCCGGCAACCACGCCTTGAGCCTGGATGAGGCAACGGCTTTTTTGAACTCCATCATCGCCTCGTTGGAGTGAAGGGGATACATCGTGCCCCAAATGGGCTCTTGCAACCCCATACCGCTGAGAACAAAAAAGACTATCCTTGAAAATCGGAACGGAGATCGCGGGTGATCTTGTGACGGGCCTCTGCGTCCTGATTGCGGACCAAGTCCGGCAGGCGGCCCCAGAGGCCGATTTTGCCGTTCTTGACCGCCAGGATGCCGTCGATGCCGGCAATGGCCCCGACCCGGTCCAACACCGGCCCCACGTCGCGCTCGCGGGCGATCAGGTTGCAGACCAGGGTAACGGCGGCATCGGCCAGCGCCGCGTCCCTGGCCACCACCG
>WRKE01000071.1 GCA_009778235.1 Pseudomonadota bacterium | reverse complement strand
TAGACATTACGCAGATCGATGAACACCGGTTGACGCATCCTGTCTTTCAGCCTAGCGAAATCCAGCGCCCGATACTGATTCCATTCGGTTAACAGCACCACCGCATCCGCGCCGGCAAACACCTCGCGCGGATCGTCAACATACACCATGGATGCGGGCAGCAACTTCGCGGCCTCGTGCATACTCTGCGGATCATGGGCCTGAATCTTCGCACCCCGTTCAAGCAACGCCGGGAGGATGGTCAGCGCCGGCGCCTCCCGCATGTCGTCTGTTTCCGGCTTGAAAGCCAGCCCGAGCACCCCGACGGTTTTGCCCGACTCACTGCCTCCCAGGGCATCGCGAATCTTCTTGACCATCCGCGCTTTCTGGGCGGCATTGACCTCGACCGCCGCCTCAACGATCCGGGCGTTGACCCCATACTCCTGAACAGTGCGCAACAGGGCGACCGTATCCTTGGGAAAACAGGAGCCGCCATAGCCCGGACCGGGATGGAGAAATTTTTTGCCTATCCGGCCATCAAGCCCAATCCCCCTGGCCAGGGCAATGGCGTCGGCCCCCACGGCTTCGCAGATGGCGGCCATTTCGTTGATAAAGCTGATTTTCACCGCCAGAAAGGCGTTGGCCGCATACTTGATCAGCTCGGCGGTTTCGATGCTGGTGACCACAATGGGGGTCTCGATGAGGTACAAGGGCGCGTAGATCTCTTTAAGGACCATCGTTGCTTGCTCGCTTTCCACACCGATGACCACCCTATCCGGCCGCATGAAATCGTTAATCGCCGCCCCCTCCCGCAAAAATTCGGGATTTGAGGCCATGTCGAAGTTGGCGTTGGGATTGGCTTCACGAATAATCCGCTCCACCTGTCGCGCTGTCCCCACCGGCACCGTGCTTTTATCGACCACCACCGTATACCCGGTGAGATGGGCAGCCAGCGAACGGGCGGCTTCATAGAGAAAACTTAAGTCGGCATAACCGTCTCCCCGGCGGCTGGAAGGCGTACCCACCGCGAGAAAGACCGCATCCGCTCCCGGGACCGCCTGACTGAGATCAATGGTGAATTGCAGGTGGCCAGCTGCCACGTTCTTGGCGACCAGGGCGGCCAAGCCCGGCTCGTAAATCGGAATCTGGCCCTGGCAGAGCATCGCAATTTTTGCCGCGTCATGATCGACGCAGATGACGTCATGGCCGAATTCGGAAAAGCATGCCCCGCTCACCAGCCCGACATAACCGGTGCCGATAATTGTGATCTTCACAGATATCCTCCCAAAAATTATTCAAGAAATACTACGGCCAGCCAATGGCGCCAAGGGAATGAACAGACAGGCAAATGCCGGACCAAGGCGAAAAAAGCATTCGCCTGCCAAGCACCTGGACAGATTTTAAGGATCAGCTGACCAGCGCTCACCAGCGCCAGAGTTCGTGGCTGGCGCGCAGGGTAAACAAGATCTGGTGGTCGGTATACTGGTCGACGTCCAGGTCACCATCAGAAACATAATAGCTATACCTCAGACCAGCAGTGTACCAACGGCCAAAGGTATAGGTGCAGCCGATGCCGACCTCATAGATGTTCTTGTCGTAGCTGTTGTCACCGGTTTTTTTGGTTCCGCCCGCTCCGCCACCGGCTGCGGCTTGGTAAATGCCTTGGGGGTCAAAGTTGGATTCCAAACGGTAGCCGCCGTAGGCATCGAAGGCCAGATTTTGGGTGTGGCGGTAGGAAAAGGAGGCCCTGGCCTTGTAGGTATCGGTCAGGCCGCTGTCGGCCGCGCTGCCGGTAAAGTTGTTGTTCTCATATACCTTGCTGAGCTCCAGCGACAGGGCAGCGTGTTGATAGGTTCTGGTCAAGGTGGCATAGGCATTGTAGCCCCAGGTCCCATCCAACCCCTGGATCCTGCTATAAGAAGGGCCTGCGCCCAAGGCCATCCGGGTTCGGGAGTCAAAGGCGTGATCCCATCCCAAAGACCACGAGTGGGTTTCGTTGTCTGGACGGGTATCGCCGTCGTATCGGCTTTCGTTCAGTGAATAATTCAAGGAATAGAAGTCATGGGGGGTACGGATGAAATTGACCCCCACATGAAAACCGTATTGATCGAGGTCCGGAGTGCCAGTGGCGGTTGAGCTGGCCGCCAGACCCTGGGTGCGATCGTACACGCCGCGGGTATAGTTTACTCCCATATTTGCCTGCCAATTCGGGGTGAATCCATGGGTCAGATTGGCATCAAAGGAGTGCCGGTCGTAGTCCTCATACCCCTCGCCACTCTCGTCGTTGCGCAAAACCGAATAGGTGTAGCCGCCGGCGATCCGGCTGTCTTTGTCATAGGCATAGCTGGTCCGCAGGCCGGCGGTGTTGGTCCAGTATTTCCGGCCATTCATATCCCGGGAGAGTTCCGGATTGGTTGGCTGCGCCTGTCCGCCGCTGCCGGCAAAGGGGTCATGGGGCTGGTCGCGGGTTGGCGTCCCCGGATCATCGGAACGGATATAGCTCTCCGACACCGAAACCGACCAGAACTGCGAAAGCCATCGTTCACCCTGAATATCCAGTTGATGATCGACCTCGTTATCCTCGACCACGAAATCATAGCTCAAGGTAGGACTGTACCGCAGGCTCAGGAAATCGCGGACATCCTTTGAGACGATCAGCACCTCTGGCTGGATGCCTATCTTCTGCCGATCCCCGTCGTCGGGGTTCATGCTGTCGCCATGCTTGTATGAGCGCGAACTATAGTCAACCACCGAGCTCACAGAACCGGTGACGATGGTTTGCCGGGCTGAGGCCGGGAACACACCGATAACCAGAGGAACCAGGAGGCAGAAAACCGTCCGCCCTGCCAGAGGAGAAATCGTCCTCATGAAAGAACCTCGCTGTCAGTGCACAACGATGACATCACCGGGTTCAAGCTGAATATTTTTCTCGGCACTCTTCCCTGCGACAAAATCGTCGTAATCAAATTGGAACTGCTGGACTTTCTTGGCCGGCTTATCGCTCCCTTGTCCGGTGACCTGGTCATTGCCGTTGCGAATCACCGTGATCGTGGATTTGGCCCACTCGGTCAGGCCACCCGCCTTGGCAATCGCCTTGACCAGGGTAAGGGGTTGATCAAGAAGATACAAACCCGGAGTCTTCACCTGACCCATGATCGTGTACTGCCGGCTGTTGCTCTGCATCACCGAGGTAATCACATTGGGCTCGGTGAACACAACACTGTACAGTTTGCTCAGATACTGCGCCAATTGCGGCAAGGTCATACCCACCACGTACACATCGCCGATATGGCGAAGCGAAACCCGCCCATCCACGCCCACTTCCGCGCCGGTACCGCGTCCCTGGCTCTGGCCTTCAACCGACGGGCCCTGGGCGGCATTGGCCGGCCCGACCGCCATGGAGCCTTCGCCGTACACCTCCACATAGAGGACGTCACGATAGCCGATGACGTATTCCTGGTCTTTCGGGGCTTGCTCCTTGCCTCCCAGTACCTCTTGCCGATACTTTTCCTTGAGATCATCTTTGACGGTGGCATCACTTCCCGATTCAGCCGCCCAACATGACCACGCCATGACAAAACCAGCAACAATCACTGCCCAAAAGCACCT
>WRKE01000070.1 GCA_009778235.1 Pseudomonadota bacterium | reverse complement strand
GCCTAGGGCCAAGGTCGGATCAGCGACAGAAGCGCATCTGTCCCTGCCAGCGCCGCCTTCAACGTTCCCGCCAGCCTGCCCAACCGCTGCCGACCGGGTTTGGGGTGGTCACATCGCCAAGGTCAATCCCGGCATTGGTCTGGGTGATAATTTTGCCGGTATTAGCGCCGGTGGCCAGAAATACCGGCGCAGAGGCAAGGCCAGACCCCAGTTCCACGAAGGAGGCGGAATAGCTCTTGCCGTTTTCAACATATGTACCCAGGCCATAACGCGGATGGGCCGTGCCGGTGGTGTAGTTCAAGCCGTACAGCCGGCTGCTGCCCTCGCCGGCGCATTGATCCTGGCTTGGCTGATACACGGTGGTGAACAGTATCCCTCCTGCCAGGACCGAGGGTTGGCCCCCCCGGGTCGCGGGCGACACGCCGGCTGTTCCCTGGATAGGCGGCAAATCCAGATACCAGCCCCGGTTGGTGGGCGCGCGCAACAGATCATCAAAGCTGGCCATGGACTCACCTTCCAGGCCGGTGAGGGCGCCGTCGCGTCCCACTCGCGCCTCGCTGGTGTTGCGCAGGTTTATTTTATTCGCCTCGGTGCCGTTGTCGATCACCCCGTAGATCGACTGGGTAGCCGTACTGGTCAGGTCGGCGTTCACTAAAAAACGGCCAGTGCCGAAAAAGACCCATTTGTTTCTCGGGCGATTTCCGTCCACCCCCAGGGTGGGGGCGGCAACGATCGGCTGGGCGACATCGATCACCGTGGCGACAGCGGACCAGTCGGCCGGGTTGGCCGGATTATGAAGGGGATCGTTCTCCTTGCCGATATCCAGGCGCATCATTCGGCCGCTGGCCTGATTGGGGCCGCCGGCGGTGCCGAAATAGATGGAGTCGGCCTTGTAATCGAGATCCCAGTCCACCACGACCGGATCACCGGCAAAACTGGCCGCCGCCCCGGTATCGCAGGAATAGATGAACATCGGCCCGCTGCCCAGCGGCGCCCTGGCGCAGCCTTGGGGCGCGCCGCTGGCGCTGGCGCCCGGGCTGGCCAGTTCCGCAAGATCGAAGATGAACAAATGGGCATTGTTGCCGGTGCTGGCGGTCACCAGGTCAGTGGGGCCAGAGCCAAACACCAAAAACCATTTGTTCGCATCCTGCAAGGCCTGCTTATCCTTGACAATGGCCACCGCCGGATTGGAGAGGGTGAAACTGGCGTCGGGCATCGGGATCTCGGCCAGTAGCCTGGGTTCGACCTCCGGATTGGTGACATCCATGATCACATAGGCGGAGCGGAACTCCCTGGTATTGCCGTCGATATCCACGGCCATGGGGCCGCCGCCGAACCGCATGCCGATCACCAGCACCGTTCCCCAACCTTGGGGATGATCGGCGTCAGGGGCAAAAATCTTGGCATCAAAGACCTTGGCCTGGCCGTCCAGGTAATAGGTATGCTGATAGCCAAGGTAGTCAGGGGCGTCGGGGTCGCTGCCCTTGGGGATGGTGAGCCATTTGAGATGGGGCAGGAGATTCATCGGCACATAGGCCCAGATCTCCGAACCCAGCGGGTGTTGGGTCGCGGCAACCCCGTCATGGGCAGTGCCCGCGACTGAGAAAGAATGGTCCCCTGCCTTATAGAAACCGCCGTTAAAGGCATGGAGCATGCCGTCATTGGCGCCGACATACACCATCTGCCGCCGGTCGGCATACTGCCTCCTGAAGGCGGTATAGGAGGTATCCCGATAGGCGAGATCGTATCCTGACTCAGGCGCGCCGACCACGGTCGGCGAGGAATGGACCACATCCCCCAGGCGCATCACCTGGGGATGGTGGTTGTTGTCATAATCAATGGTGCGATTGCGAAAGCCCGTGACCTCCTGGCCGCGGATATAATTGATGATCTTGTTGGCCTCGGCCGCCGTATCCACATCAAGATAACCAAAGGCGCCATTGCCGGCCATCCCGCTGACAAAGTTGATGAAGTCGCCCGGGTCCACGATGCCATTGCCATGGGAATCGATCCAGGTCTTGATGAACCGTCCGGTGTTGGCCGGGGCGGCAAAGGATCGTTGGGTTTCGGGTGCGGCGATCTGGCTCAACTGTTGCCGCGCATTCCACAGGGGCTTCAGGTTTTCCAGTGAGTCGGTGGTCACTTCGGAATAGCTCGCCATGATCGCATCGCCAGCCACGAACGAGTCCGAGGCAGCCGGCATGATCGTGAAGGTTTTCTGGACCAAATCGAGGGAAGCTGAACTCAAGCTGCCGCTGGTCTCGCCAGTCCTCAGATTGGTGACGGTCCAGTTGGCAAAAGGCCCTCCGGTGCCGTTCACCTCGCCAACGGTGAACGTGACCGCACCGGTCAAAGCATTGTAAGCGGTGACCGTGCCCCGCAGGTAGAGCGGGGTGAATTTGTCGTCCCTGGTGCTTGCATAGCGCCTGATCTTGGTCTGGTTGGTGGATTCGTCGTAGTCGAATGTAACCACCTGGTCGGTTTGATACCCGTCAAGCTTGCCATTACCGTTCCCATCCTCGCGCAGATAGCCATCGCTGTCCACCCAGAGGGCCTGCACCGTGCCGATCCAGGAAACTTCACGGTTGTCTCCATCCTGGCGCAGCGGCTCGTAATAGGCTTGGTACAATGCGCCGGCCCCGCTGACATTAGCGGCAACCGCCACCGCCGTGCCCGAGGAACTGCGCTTGACGATATTGAGGAACACCTGATTGAGCGCGTTTTCAAGCTGCAGGGGGTTGATGGCATAGAAATAATTGGCCGGGCTGCCGTCCGCCCTCATCACCGGATTGCCGCTGCTGTTTAATGGCCCGCCCCACTTGGCGGCATACCAGAGAGGGTCCTCAAGCAGGTTGGCTTCGGCTGTCTGGTTGGCGGGGATCACAGTATAGATATGCTCTGACGGGGGATTGGCGCAGACGCAGTTTGTACACCCCGGCACGCCGGTCGAATCGGTGAAATAGAAATTATAAATGCCGGAATGAAAATGCGCGCCATCCTGGGTGGTGCCACTGATCACATAACCAAAGCCCTGGGGATTGGCGGTGGCGGCCGCGACTGTGGTGGTCTTGATCTTGATGGTGCTGTCGCTTATCACCTCATACTCGATGATGCCCCACATATCCATGTCATAGTCGCCACCCATCTCGCTGTCTTCCCAGTTGACATAATATTTGCCAAATTTGTTCCCCCCGCTATTGGTTCCCTCTTCGACAATCTTGAAATCGACCAGGGTACCGCCGCCATAGCGGCCGCTGCCCAAATCGAGCCGGTAGGCCGGCAGGATGGTGACCTTGCGCCCCCCGACCTGAACTTCAATCTTAGGCACATTGGTCGCCAGGGCGATGCCATAGGTGGTGACCATCAGGTCGCGGGAGTTTTCCCTGGCCGGAGGCAACGGCAAGTCGGTGCGGATGCGGTTGGTATTGGCGTAATGGGCCATCCCGGCCATCAGGTAGGTCCCCTTCTGGGTCGGCGCCTCGGGGCACAAGCCGGCAAAGGCGCCGAACCCATTGCCAATCGGCTTGGCGCTGCACAGTTTGTTATCGTCAAGACCGTTGC
>WRKE01000069.1 GCA_009778235.1 Pseudomonadota bacterium | reverse complement strand
TCGGCAAGGTCCATGGGGCTGAAGTTGCCTCATTGTCTTGTCTGGTATGCGGTTTGCTTTAGTCATGGCATCGGCAAGGGGGCAAGAAGCCATCCTCGGCTGGGGGATAGAACGCCCGTTGGTGGCGGATAGAGCAAAGGAGGGTATCGCTATGAGAGTGGAAAGACGAGCGAGGAGGGGGCCTGCCGGGATATCTGGCAGAAGATTATGTAGTGCGACCGGGAAAAGGGGGCGAGAGGATTGCCTATGAAGTATGTTGCCATTTTCGCAGTGATCGTGACGTTGGGCATTTTCGCCAATCTGGTCAACGAGTCCAAGATGCTGTCCTATTTGTCGAGCGATCCCAGCGCCTGTATCAACTGCCACACCATGACCACCCACTATGCCACCTGGGAGCATAGTTCCCATCGGAACCGGGCTACCTGTGTGGATTGTCATCTGCCGCGCGATCCTTTCGACAAGATGCTGGCCAAGGCCCAGGATGGGTATCACCATTCCATGGCCATGACCCTCAAAAGCTATGGACCCAATCTGCGGATCAGCAACGATGCCGCCAAGCGGATCCAGAACAACTGCATCGCCTGCCACCAGGAGGTTGTTTCCCAGATTATGGCCAACAGCGCCCTGTACGAGAAGAAGGCCGACAACACGGTGCAGATGGGGCGGCGTTGCTGGGAATGCCATCGGGGTCTGCCCCATGGTCCCACACGTAATATATCGGCAACGCAGAATAATTTTACCGTTAAGGTGAATTGAGTATACTTACAGGAGTTCAACCAGGAGAATGTACATGAAGAAATCGTCCGTTGTTTTCGCACTTTGTGTGCTCGCTGTTGTCCCGATGGTGTTGCTGACCATCTCCATCCGGGAGAATAAGGCCGAGCAACAGACCATGAACGCAGTCCCGGCCATCAAAAACGGGGAAACGCGATCCTCTGAATGGGGCAAGAATTATCCCCGCCAGTACGACACCTACATGCAGACGAGAAAAAGCGATAATATCACCGATGTCATCAAGAATGACCCTGGGTTGGTGGTCATGTGGGGCGGCTATCCGTTCTCCAAGGATTACAACAAGCCGCGGGGCCACTATTACGCTGTGGAGGACAACGTCAACTCCCTGCGCACCGCCGCGCCGGTGGACAAAAAGACCGGTCCTTTGCCGACCGCCTGTTGGACGTGCAAATCCCCGGACGTGCCCCGGTTGGTCAAACGGGATGGTGAGCTGGAATATTTCACCGGCAAGTGGGCAAAATATGGCGACGAGGTAGTCAATTCCATCGGCTGCGGCGATTGTCACGACAACTCCACCATGAAGTTGACCCTGACCCGCGATTACCTCAAACGGGCCCTGGAGGCCGAAGGGAGGCTGAAAGCCGACGATATTACCCACCAGGACATGCGTTCTCTGGTCTGTGCGCAATGCCATGTTGAATACTACTTCAAGAAGACCGAGTGGGAAGACAAAGGGGAGAAGAAGACCGCCATGGTGGTCGCCCTTCCCTGGAACAAGGGGCTGTCGGCCGACCAGGAGGAAGTCTACTACGACAGCATCAATTTTTCCGATTGGACCCACTCGTTGAGCAAAGCGCCGATGCTCAAGGCGCAGCATCCTGATTACGAACTCTTTCTCACCGGTGCCCACGGCCGCAACGGCTTGGCCTGTGCCGATTGCCACATGCCCTATGTGCGGGAGGGTGGCGTCAAGTATTCGAGCCATAAGGTCGGCAACCCGCTGGACAACATCGCCAACACCTGCCTGAACTGCCACAAGGGAACAGAGGCGGAATTCCGCCAGAACGTGGCGACAAAGCTGGAGCGCAAAAACGAACTGGCCAAATTGGCCGTCGACATCCTGGCCAAGGCCCATCTGGAGGCAAAAAAGGCCTGGGATCTCGGCGCCACTGAAGAGGAAATGAAGCCGGCCCTGATGGATATCCGCCACGGTCAATGGCGCTGGGATTTCGCCGTTGCGGGTCACGGCAATTTTTTCCATGCCCCTGAGGAAACTCTGCGGCTTTTGGGGAGCGCGATCAACAAGGGCCAGGATGCCCGGCTGAAGCTGCGCGTGATCCTGGCTAAATACAATGGAGCCGATTATGTGGCCCCGGATTTCTCCACCAAGGAGAAGGCCCAGGCCCTGGTTGGCATGGATTATGCCGCGCTGGTCAAGGAAAAGATGACCTTCATCAACACCTTGCGGCAGGAATGGATCAAGCAAAGCGAGACCAAGGGGTTGTACGACCCCGCATCCCGCAAGGATATGAAGTTCAAAACATCGTATAGCGACATGGATACAGCCCCCAAGCCAGCGGGTAATTAAAGCGCTTGCTTTTCACCTTTGATCGCCTCCCGGTCTGCCCGCATGTGTCGGGCAGACCGGGAGTTTTTTTGTTTGGGCCTATTTGGTTAGAATACTGTCCTTCCCGCCCCCTGTTCCTCCTGTTTGACTTTTCGCTTTTTTTTTGCTAGATAAATGAGGTTTGGTTGAGGCTTAATGTGTCTTCCACTCGTGCCATGGCACGTTGAGCCGGAGCGGTCCCTGTGTGCATCTATTCAATATGTGGAGAGAACATGGCCAGTGTGGTGGTGGTCGGCACCCAATGGGGTGATGAAGGCAAAGGGAAAGTCGTTGATCTCCTGACCCGGTATGCGGACTTTGTCGTCCGTTTTCAGGGAGGAAACAATGCCGGCCATACCCTGGTGGTGGATGGGAAAAAATACATCTTTCACATCATTCCCTCCGGTATTCTCTACAAGGATAAGACCTGTGTCATCGGTAACGGGGTGATTATCGATCCCGGCGTGTTGCTCAAGGAAATGGCCAGCCTGGCTGAAAAGGGCATGACCATCACCCCGAAGCAGCTTTTGA
This sequence comes from Pseudomonadota bacterium, assembly GCA_009778235.1. Taxonomy (GTDB): domain Bacteria; phylum Desulfobacterota; class Desulfobulbia; order Desulfobulbales; family Desulfobulbaceae; genus Desulfobulbus. The sequence continues at coordinate 683 of WRKE01000069.1, read as the reverse complement.
TCAGCGCCAACGCCCACTTGATCATGCCCTACCACCAACGGCTGGATGTGGCCCGTGAAAACGCCCTGGCCAAGGGGAACAAGATCGGCACCACCGGTCGCGGCATCGGCCCCTGCTACATGGACAAGGTGGGGCGGGTCGGCATGAAGGTCGGCGATCTGCTCGACATGGGCCTGTTTGCCGATAAATTGAAAGCTGCGGTGGAGGAAAAGAATTTCATCCTCACCCGTCAGTTTGGCGCCCAGCCGCTGGAATATGCCGCCGTTGTCGATCAATTCGAAACCTATGCCGCCCAGTTGGCACCCTTTGTCGGCAACGTGTCGGTGATCTTGGATCAAGCGCGCAAGGCCGGCAAGAATATCCTGTTCGAAGGCGCCCAGGGGACCCATCTCGACATCGACCACGGCACCTATCCCTTTGTCACCTCCTCCAACACCATTGCCGGTAACGCCTGCATCGGCTCCGGATTCGGGCCGGTACATATCGATGAGGTGATCGGTATCCTCAAGGCATACACCACCCGGGTCGGCGAAGGGCCGTTTCCGACCGAGTTGCCGGAAGGGGACGTCATTGGCGACGCGCTCCAGCGGAAAGGTCACGAATTTGGCGCGACCACGGGCCGCCGCCGCCGTTGCGGCTGGTTTGACGCGGTGGTGGCCAACGATGCTGTTCGCTTAAATGGC
>WRKE01000068.1 GCA_009778235.1 Pseudomonadota bacterium | reverse complement strand
CCATGTTTATCTTAAATTCTTGTCCCCAGAATTCTACTCTCATGATCGATTCTCCTCGACAGATCCTTATTTTTTGCTCTTGGCCGCTTCTTCAGCACGCTTCTTGAACTGGCTCATAATTGCCTGTTCCTTCTTGTTCTTGGCCAGATAACCGGGCGTGGTCTGCCAGAACATCAGCGCGGCCAGAATGATCAGAATCCAGCCAAAGGCAGATTTGTACTGTTCCAGGGTGACCAGCTCGGTCAGCTTGGGGCCGATGAAGCCACCAAGCAGCATGGAGACACCGATAACACATCCGAGCTTCCAGTTGATGAATTTGATCTTCGAGTAATTATAAATGCCGCTGCCCTGCGAGAAGAGCACCGTCGGGGTCACTGTACCGGCGACGATGGTATGGGGCAGGGCAGGAAACAGGGTCAGCAGCACCGGATTCATGAGGAAGCCGCCGCCCGCACCCATGAGCACTCCGAAGATGGCGATGAACAGGCTCAGCAGAAAGGGGTAGAAAATATTGAGACTGGTGCCGGCGTTGTCCATGTAGATCAAGGGGAAGGCGATCTTGTTTTCAAAGACTGCCGGCTCGCTCTTGGTCTTTTTATCCACCACGGCCACGATTTTGTATTTTCCCGGGGACAGTCCCTCGCGAATCTTGATGTCCGCGGCAAAGGTACCGTCCGGCTTGAGATCGATATCAGCGCCAAACACCTTGTCGATGCTCCGGAAGCGGGCCTTGGTCAGTTGCATGGCACGCCTGCGGTTTTCCTTATCCTCCATGGTCGGGAGCAGATCGCCGCGGCTGCCGATCACACTGGCCATCAGAGAAGACTGGTAGCGATCGATCTTGGCCTTGGCTGGAATAGTGAAGGCGTCACCGGCGCCCGTCTCCTTCAACACGTTGGAGTAACTCCACTTCCTCCCCAATTTTTTCTCCTGGTCGATTATGGCCTGCATCTCCTTGGGTACGAAGATCTTGTAATAGGCCGGCATATCCTCGGTGAGGTAGAAAATATAGGGCCGTTTTTGGGTGTCTTTATCGAGATCGCTGTCAAACCGGCTGGCACGCACCGTGTGCTCGGTGGCCCATACTTCGAGGAAGACCTGTTTTCCCGCCGGAACACGGCCGCGGACCTTGATCGTGCCGCCGTCATTGAGTTCGGTTTTATCAATGGCGATCGTCGGTGCCGTCACTGCGGTCGATTGATCCGCGGGCTGTGCCCCGCCTTCGGCCGCGACTACACCATTGTTCCCCAGCAACACCATCACTGCCGCCAGCAGCCATGGAACAAGGCCTCTCCTCATGTTCATCCTGCTCCTCCTTGGTTATTATTCATCCGGGCCGACCGGATGCCGCCAATGGCACCGGCAGCTTCAATCACCATACTCCGTCTCACTGGTCCTTGGTTCCAGGCCAACGCTATTGCCTTTGACTGGTGACCGTCAACCAGCTTTTCGGTTTCGCGGCCAGCACCTTTTCCACCTTGTCTTCCAGCTCAATCCGGTCGATGGGCTTGATACAGTACTCATCCGTCCCCAGACTGGCGGCTTCGCGGGCGGTTTCCACAGTTGGATACCCGGTGAGGATGAGGGCCCGCATGGTGGGGCACTCATTCTTCAAAATAGACAACACCTCGATACCGCTCATTTTTTTCAATCTGATATCAAGAATGGCCAGATCGATCGGGTGGGTGCGGGCAAAGGCGATGGCCTCATCCTCCTCGGTGAAGGTATGGACCATATGTCCTTTTTTCTTGAGAGTCTTGCCAATGAGCACGGTGGCATCAAAAACATCGTCCAAGGCGAGAATTACTGCCATGCTGTTCTCCTTGCCCATGTCCATGATCAATTACCCTGCTTTACCCCCCTGTCCGCCCGAGGTATTCCCTGCGAGAAGACACGGAAGCCCTATGGAGGGATCAATAGCACATCTGATGCCAGCTGGCACCACAGCCAACCATAAAGTATAACTTAGTGAAATATATATATTTTATTGGACAAAACCACCGTGAATCCCAACAAGGGATCAAGGCCGGGCATGGGCAGGAGCAACAAATGTGAGGCAGGCGCAACAAATATGAGGCGCCACGCCGCGGGAGGCCGCGGGGCTGGGTGTGGTTGGTTGGGTCAGCTTCGCTCGTTTGCAAGAAGGCTGCGTTCAACCCGAGGCTGGATGAGTTCCAGCAAGCCAGGATTTTCCATATACGGACACGGCAGGTCGTAGGGAAAATCGCGGCATTGCCGGGGCCGGGCTTCATGCACGGTGCAGCGTTTGCACATGCGGTCGGTGGCCAGCAGGGGGCAGGAGCCGTCCCCCCTGGTCTGAAAGGTATTTTTGTTTTCCAGGTAACGACGGCGGAACTCACCGTCGCTGATACCAAAGTGACGGGCCAGGCGATTGATGTCCTGGGCGTCGAGATACAGGGTGGCGCCGGGTAGACGGTAGCAGCAGTAACCGGGGCAAAAATCGCAATAGGCTTTGTTGCGCGCCAGAACGTAAGGAGCCGATTGCTTATCCATCGCGAAAAATCCCCGAGTCGATGTGGTGGCGCCGAAGCAGCCGCTGGAATGCCTGCCGCTCCATGCCGCAGGCGCGTGCCGCCGCCGTGACGTTGCCGCCGGACGAGCGGAGGGCCCGGGAGAGGTAGGCGGCGTTGAACCGATGCAGCAGCTCATTTTTTGCTTTTTGATAGGGAAACGCCCCCCCCGAAGCGGCCGCCATCTCGTCCAGGATGTCTGTGGTTGCCGCCAATTCCGGCGGCTGTTCCGCTTCGTCCCAGAGATCCGCTGCCTCGATCACGCCCTGGCCGCACAAGAGCACCCCCCGGTTGATCGTATTCTGCAGCTCGCGGACATTGCCGGGCCAGCGATGCCGCATCAACGATTGCAACGCCTCGGCGGAAAATTCCAGCTGCTCGCGGCCGTATTCGCGGCTGTAACGATCCAGGAAATGCTGGGCCAGCAGCGGAATGTCGCTGGCAATGGCCGCCAGGCTGGGCATGGTCACGGTCATCACCTTGAGACGGTAGAAGAGATCCTCCCTGAACTCGCCCCGGCGGATCTTGGCCTCAAGATCCTGGTTGGTCGAAGCGATGACCCGGACATCGACCCCGAAGGTCCGGTTCTGTCCCAGAGGTTGCACTTCCTTTTCCTGAAGAACCCGCAACAGTTTAGTCTGGATGCTCACCGGGATGTCGGCGATCTCGTCGAGCATGATGGTGGAACCGTCGGCCTCGGCAAACAGGCCGGTTTTATCGCGGTCCGCCCCGGTGAAGGCCCCCCTGCGATAGCCGAACAGTTCGCTTTCCAAGATATGCTCAGGCAGGGCCGGGCAATTGACGGTGATCATCGGTCGGCTGCCCCTCGGCGAAAGCTGGTGCAGCGCCTTGGCCGCCAGTTCCTTACCGGTGCCTGATTCACCGCGGATGAGCACGGTGGCGTTGCTCCGGGCCACCCGGCGCACCAACTCCAGGATCTGCTGCAGCTGCCGCGAGCGGCCGACAAATCCATAGTTGTGCTCCTGTCCCGAAAGCTGGT
>WRKE01000067.1 GCA_009778235.1 Pseudomonadota bacterium | reverse complement strand
GTGTCAACGATCAGGAGTTTGGAGTTTTCCAGAGCCTGGACAAAGGCGTTGGAATGGCTGACGTACACATCGCCGGGCTTGAGAATGGCGATGGTAAATTTTTTGTCCCCATAGGACAGATACACATGTATTCTTCCCGTAAGCACAACGAAGACATAATTACCGGATTTGGCGGTTTCGTTCCAGGCAACCGCCTGATTCGGCTCATCGACAGCGTCCGAATCATCCTCGTAGTGTGGCTCAAAGATAATGGATTGTTTGGGAAACGCTTTTTCATGAAAAACGCGGAGCAGTTCGGAAAATTCCGGTTTGGCCAGCTCGTTCAGAAGATTGACACTCGTGAGTTTCATTCCGTGTGCCTCCCGCTTAAAAGGCTCAATGCAAAACTGGCGGCCTCAAACATACCGCATCGGCAAAACAGGCCGCCTTCGGGTGTTTTTATGTTGAATAGGTCAACTCAAGGTAGGCATTTTTCAAACCGCTTTTTTGTATGGCATGGCTGCCAATGAGGGAACGATCCACTCCTGTTGGTCATATTTTTCGGAAGATCAGGCAGCCGTTGGTGCCGCCGAATCCGTAGCTGTTGCTCATCACTGTGGTGAGATGGGCGTCGCGGTTTTGGGTGACGATGTTGTGCCCGACCGCTTCCGGGTCCAGGGCCTCGATGTTGGCTGAACCGCAGATGAAGCCATGATTCAGCATCAGCATACTGTAGATGGCCTCGTGCACCCCGGCCGCGCCCAGGCTGTGGCCGGAGAGGGACTTGGTCGAGCTGATCGGCGGGTTATCCGCGCCGAACACGTTGCGGATGGCCCGCAGCTCCACCAGATCGCCGATGGGGGTGGAGGTGCCGTGGGCATTGATGTAGTCGATGGGTTCGGTAACCGTCGCCAGCGCCATGTGGATGCACCGCTCCGCGCCTTCGCCCGAAGGCTGCACCATCTCCGCGCCGTCGGCGGTGATCCCGTAACCCACCATCTCGGCGTAGATATGCGCCCCGCGATTTTTGGCCCGCTCGTATTCCTCCAGCACCACCAGACCGGCGCCGTTGGCGACGACAAAGCCGTCGCGGTCGCGGTCGTAGGGCCGGGAGGCCCGCTCCGGCGCATCGTTGAACCGGGTGGACAGGGCGCCCATGGCATCGAACATGGCGGTCTGGCTCCAGTGTTCCTCGTCGGCGCCGCCGGCAAAGACCACATCCTGCTTGCCCAGTTGGATCTGTTCCATGGCCGCGCCGATGCAGTGCGATCCGGTGGCGCAGGCCGAGGAGATCGAATAGCACAACCCCTTGATGCGATGGGTGCTGGCCAGACAGGCGGACGTTGTACTGCTCATGGTTCGCGGCACCATGAAGGGCGAAAGCCGCTTCAACCCCTTTTCCCGCATGATATCGGCGGTGGCCACCACGTTTTCGGCCGAGGTGCCGCCGGAGCCGATGATCAGGCCGGTACGGGGGTGGGAGACCTCGTCCTCGCCCAAGCCGGCATCGGCAATCGCCTGTTGCAGGGCGATGGAGGCATAGGCGGCGGCGTTGCCCATGAACCGGAGGTTTTTCTTGTCGATCTGTTCCGCCAGATCCACCTGGGTGAAGCCGCCGATATGGGAGCGCAGCCCCAGGTCGCGGTAGGATGGATGGGCACGGATGCCCGAACGGCTTTCCCGCAAGGAGGCCAAGACCTCGGCGGCGGAGTCGCCCAGGGGCGAAACGATGCCCATGCCGGTGATGACCACTCGTCGCATGCGATGCTCCTGTTTCAGGGTTCCCGGTGCACGGCCAGCGGGCCGCAGCTCTGGCAGACCGGCATGACCTCGACTGTACAGATGTTGACATGCGGCGGCACCGTGGTCACCCAGTGGACGATCTCGGCGATGTCGACCGGCCGTAGGGGCTCGGTGCCCTGGTAGACCGCGCTGGCCTTGCCTTGGTCGCCATGGAAGCGGACCAGGGAAAACTCGCTCTCCGAGAGCCCTGGCTCGATGTTGGTTACCCGGATCTTGGTGCGGATCAGGTCGGTGAGCAGGTTGCGGGAGAACTGCTTGACAAAGGCCTTGGTGGTGCCGTAGACGTTGCCGCCCGGATAGGGGTAGTTGCCGGCGATCGATCCCATGTTGATGATGTGGCCGCGATTGCGGGTCACCATGGCCGGCAGCAGGCAGCGGGTGAGGTAACACAGCCCCTTGATATTGGTGTCGATCATGGTCTCCCAGTCGGCGAGGCTGGCCTGGTGGGCGCCCTCCAGACCGAGCGCCAGGCCGGCATTGTTGACCAGGACGTCGATGGCGCCAAATTCTGGGGGCAGGTCGCGGACCATGGCCGAAACTGCCTCCGGATCGCGGACGTCAAGGGTTACGGCATGGATCGGGCTCGCGCTTAATTGATCCCGCAATTGCGCAAGTCGCTCGGCCCGCCGGCCAATAACGATGAGTCGCCAGCCATCAGCGGCGAATCGTTCGGCGCAGGCCCTGCCAAAACCGGAGGTCGCTCCGGTGATACAAATGGTTTTCTGCATGCGTAGTTCCAGTTATTGTGGGCCCATCCAAGGCACATAGGGAAACAGGTTTGCCCGCAAAAAACAACCTATTTCAATAAAAGTCTGGAATATCTCATGGTTGTGTTTATAGTTGGGGGTGTCGTCGCCATCGACGACATCAATCAATTTACTCAACCGGCAGGACAAGGAGGCCGTCATGCTGAAAAAGAAGATGCTCAAGTCGTTGAACGAACAGATTAATGCGGAAATGTATTCCTCCTACCTGTACCTGGCCATGGAGGCCTATTTCCAGTCCATCAGCCTCAAGGGATTTGCCGCCTGGATGCGGGTTCAGGTGCAGGAGGAGCTGATGCACGCCATGAAATTCTACGGTTTTGTCAACGAACGCGGCGGCAAGGTGGCTCTGGAGGCCATTGCCAAGCCGGAAACCTCCTGGGCCTCGCCGCTGGCCGTGTTCGAGATGGTCCTTAAGCACGAGGAGCATGTCACCGGCCTGATCAACGATCTGGTCGATTTGGCGATCAGCGAAAAAGACCACGCCACCAACAATTTCCTCCAATGGTTCGTCTCCGAGCAGGTAGAAGAGGAGGCCAGCGCCAGTGAAATCGTCGAAAAGCTCAAGCTGATCAAGGGCGACTCCTCAGGCCTGTTCATGATTGATGCCGAACTGGGCAAACGGGTCTTCACCATGCCCGCGCCCGCTGCCGCATAAATCGGGGTTGCGGCTTGAGCAGCCGGAAAATCAAAGACGAGGTCGCCGCCCTGTTGCGGGGCCGGGATCTTGCCGCGATTATCGAGACGATTCGGAGCCGCTATCCGGTCAAGGATGCGGTCAATGCCCTGTTTCCCCTGATCTGCCGGGACGACCAGCATCTGCGGTGGCATGCGATCAGTTGCATGGGCGAGGCCGTGGCCCGGCTGGCGGAGGCGGAGATGGAGGCGGCGCGGGTGGTGATCCGCCGCTTGCTCTGGAGCCTCAACGATGAATCCGGCGGCATCGGCTGGGGCGCCCCG
>WRKE01000066.1 GCA_009778235.1 Pseudomonadota bacterium | reverse complement strand
GTCCCCTGGGCCAGATAACGGACCTGTCCCAATTTTTTGGCCTCAGCCTCGAAGATTTCGATGAAACTGTAGCCAATCCGCTTGCGTTTTTCCTCGGGATCTTTGATTCCGGCCAAGGCCGCCAGGAAATACTCGGAGGCATCGACATCGATGACCTCAAGCTTAGTCTGATCACGGAAGAAGCGGAGCACGCTTTCCGATTCCCCTGCCCGCATCAGGCCGGTGTTGACATAGATGCAGGTGAGTTGCTCGCCGATGGCCTGGTGGACCAGGGCCGCGGTCACCGAGGAGTCCACTCCGCCGGACAGGGCGCAGATCACCCGGTCATTGCCGACCTTGGCCCGGATTTCGGCCACGGTCGCGTCGATGAAGGATTGCATGGTCCAATCGGGCCGGCAGCCGCAGAGGCCAAAGACGAAGTTACGCAGCACATCGGTGCCGATCAGGGTGTGGGCGACCTCGGGATGGAACTGGACGCCGACCAAGGGCTTGTCACCGTGATGGATGGCTGCATAGGGTGAATGGGCGCTGGTGGCGGTGATGGCAAAGCCCGGCGCCAGTGTTTCGATGCGGTCGCCGTGACTCATCCAGACCTGGTGATGGCTTGGCGCCACCGCCATCCCGGCGAACAGGCCGCCGGCGGATTCGACATGGAGCTGTGCCTCACCGAATTCCCTTTTCTCGGCCTGTTCCACCCGGCCGCCCAGTTGGGTGGTCATCAGTTGGGCGCCGTAGCAGATGCCCAGCACCGGCACCCCGAGCCCGTAGATACCGGGATCGCTGATCGGGGCGTCGTCGTCGTAGACGCTGGCCGGGCTGCCCGACAACACGATGCCGGTGGGCCGCATGGCCGCCAGTTTGTCCAAGGCCAAGGTATAGGGATGGATCTCGCTGTAGACTTTCTGTTCGCGGATACGGCGGGCGATCAGTTGGGTGGTCTGCGAGCCGAAATCGAGGATGACGATCTTTTGGGTATGAATAGACATGGGGTGCCTTTTTCTGATTAAAAAACGGTGGGTTACATCCCTTCCGTCCGGTAGTTCGGGGCCTCTTTGGTGATGATCACGTCGTGGACGTGCGACTCGCGCAGGCCAGCCGAGGATATCTGGACAAAGCGGGCCTTCTGGTGCAATTCCTCGATGGTGGCCGCGCCGGTGTAGCCCATGCCCGAGCGCAGGCCGCCGAGCAGTTGGTAGATCATCTCTGAAATCGGGCCGCGGTAGGGTACCTTGCCTTCAATGCCCTCAGGCACCAGTTTGCTGCTCTGGCTGTCCTGGAAATAACGGTCGCCGGAGCCGTCCTTCATGGCGCCGATGGAGCCCATGCCCCGGTATCCCTTATATTTCCGCCCTTGGTAGAGGAAGGTCTCTCCCGGGGTCTCGTCGGTTCCGGCAAAGAGCGAACCGATCATCACCGAGTGGGCGCCGATGCCGATGGCCTTGCAGATGTCGCCGGAGAACTTGATGCCGCCGTCGGCGATCACCGGGATGTTGTATTTGGAGGCGGCTTCGATGCAGTTACGCAATGCGGTCAGTTGGGGCACGCCGACCCCGGCCACGATCCTGGTGGTGCAGATCGAGCCCGGCCCGACTCCGACCTTGACCCCGCTGGCGCCAGCCTTGATCAGGGCCTCGGTCGCCTCGCCGGTGGCCACGTTGCCGGCGATGACCTCCAGGTCTGGGAAGTGGGCCTTGATCTCCTTTAAGGCGTGGAGGATGCCGGCGGAGTGGCCATGGGCCGAGTCGAGCACCACCACGTCCACCTTGGCCTTGACCAGGGCCTCGGTACGCGGCAGGAGGTCGGGGCCGACTCCGAGGGCGGCGCCGGCCAACAGCCGACCCATGGAATCCTTGGCCGCGTTGGGGTACTGCTTGATCTTTTCGATGTCCTTGATGGTGATCAACCCCTTGAGCCGGCCGTTGTCGTCGACGATCAGCAGTTTTTCGATCCGATGCTCGTGGAGCAGCGCCTTGCAGTGGGGCAGGTCGATACCGACCGGCGCGGTCACCAGATGCTTGCTGGTCATGACATCGTTGACCCGGAGGCCGTCGTCGGACACAAAGCGGAGGTCGCGGTTGGTGACGATGCCCACCAGCTTGCCGTCATCGATCACCGGCAGGCCAGAGATGCGGTAGGTACGCATGATCTGCTGCACCTCGGCCACGCTCTGGTAGGGTGAAACGGTGATCGGGTCGGCGATCATGCCGGATTCCGATTTCTTTACCCATTCCACCTCCTTGGCCTGTTGATCGATGCTCATGTTTTTGTGAATGATGCCGATCCCGCCTTCCCGGGCCATGGCAATGGCGGTCTGGTGTTCGGTGACCGTGTCCATCGCGGCACTGAGCAGCGGCGACTGCAGATCAATGGTGCCGGTGAGCCGGGTCGTGAGCGAAACCTCTGACGGCAGAACCTCGGAAGCGCCCGGGACCAGAAGGACATCGTCAAAGGTAAGGGCGAGGGGAATGTCTTGCTGAAACATAGGGTCTCCTTGTTGACTGGAGTGAAAACCGGGCCGCCTGTTCCTGCCGCCGGACCGCCAACGGTGGTCGGCGCGGTCCCGCGGTGCAGAGCGGGGAACGAACCGCAATCGGCCGCTAGTGCCGCAAGCTGGGCAGTGCTGCTCGTCTTGTATGTGGTTGTCGTGCTCGGCCGCAGGCAAACTCAGGCTGGCCTGGCTGGCATAAGGTAGCATGTTCTGGGTAAAAAGGAAAGATGACCCGATCAAAGTGGCGGCTTAAGTCCCTGTCGGCAAAAAACAAAAAGTTGGCCGGGCGCCCATCCCGCCGCCAGCTTGATGCGGAGAAATAGCTGGATTTTTTTCAAGTTTTCTGCTTTAGTAAGCCGCTTTTCTCCCCGGCGCCACAGGCCAACCCGCATCAATCCTCGGTCGGCACAGCGTATTTCCGTTTCTTTGTTGCTGGTTTTTCGATGGCAAAAATTGTTGCGATCAATCCTTCCAACCCGCAGTCCCGGCTGATCAACCAGGCGGTGGAGATCCTCCAACACGGCGGGGTCATCTGCTATCCCACCGACACCATGTACGGCATCGGCTGCGATATTTTCAATCAAAAAGCGGTGAAGAGGGTCTACCAGATCAAAAGGCGTCCCAAGGACAAGCCTTTCAGCTTCATGTGCGCCTCCCTGACCAACATCAGCGAGTACGGCCATGTGGGCAATACCGCCTACCGGATGATGCGGAAAAACCTTCCCGGTCCGTACACCTTCGTGCTCTCCGGAACCAAGTTGGTTCCCAAAATCATGCTGACCCGGCAGAAAACCGTGGGCATCAGGGTGCCCGATCATCCGATTTGCCTGGCGCTGCTCGAGTCCCTGGCCAATCCCCTGCTCAACACCTCAGCCTCGCTCGAAGAGGAGGATGAGCCCATCAACACCTGCTACGATGTCGACCGGATTTTTGGCCGACAGGTGGACCTGATCATCGACGGCGGCGAGATCGTTCCCGCTCCTTCCACGGTCATTTCCTTGCTGACCGAGCA
>WRKE01000065.1 GCA_009778235.1 Pseudomonadota bacterium | reverse complement strand
TCCATCCGGTAGATGTGGTCGCCGGAAAGCACCACCACCTGCTCACTGGGATTGGCCAGGATGAAATCGATATTCTGGCGGATGGCATCCGCTGTGCCCTTGTACCAGTCGGCATCCTTTTCACCGGTCCGGGGCGGCAGGATCTTGATCCCTCGGGTCCGGCCGGTAAAATCCCAGGCCGCGCCGTCGCCGATATGGGCCATCAGGGAAAGCGGTTTGTATTGTGTCAGCACGCCAACCCTGGTCAGGCCGGAATTCATCACATTGGACAGGCTGAAATCGATGACCCGATAAATCCCCCCGAACGGCACCGCCGGTTTGGCCCGGTGCCCAACCAAAAGATTCAACCGGCTGCCAATGCCGCCGGCCAGCAGAAGCACCAAGGCATCGCCGCTTTCTCTCATTGCAGTTCCTCCCCGTCTGCCAGCTTGGTTTTGGGCCATTTCTCCGGCGCGATCTGCGGCGCCACCCGACAGCCGCAGCCGATGTGCAGCCCTTCCGGCACCGTGTTGTTCCACCCGATCACGCTCACCCTGTTCGGCTTGTCGCACACCGGCGCCCCCACCTGGACGTTGCGGCTAAAGATCGTATTGACGTCGCTGACCACCCGGTTGAGCCGCACATTTTCCTGGACTGTGTTATCGAAAAACAGGATGGAATCGTCGATCTCCGCCCCGGCCATGACCCGTACCCCTGGAAACAGGATGGAATTGCGCACCGCGCCTTCGATGACGCAACCATTATAAGCCATGGAGTTGTCCAGGCTGCCGTGCGGGCCGATCTTCACCGGCTGCCGATCGGCAATCCCTCGGTGGGCCAGGTTGGTGCGAACGCCCCAGGCCTCGAGATCGATCTTGGGATTGGGTCCCAACAGATCCATCGAGGTCTGCCAGTATTCGTCGATGGTCCGGGTATAGCCCCAATACCCCCGGAACTTGTAACCGTGTACCTTGTATTTTTCTCGCATCATCAAGGGAATGATGTCGCGTCCGAATTCATAGGAACCGTCGCTCTGGTTCTTTTTCAGCACCTCGTACAAGACCTCGGCCCGGAAGCAGAAAACCGTGAGCGAGGCCCAGCAGCCCTTGGGCTGAGCCGGCTTTTCCTCATAGGAAAGGATCCGACCGCCGTATTCGGAGTCGCCGGCGATTTCGGCCACGCCGAACCGCGAGGCCGCCCCGGGGGCCACCTCGATAAAGGCTGCGGTCAGGTCGGCGTCGTGTTGATGGTGATAACGGATCATCCGGCGATAGTCCATCTGATAAACATGGTCACCCGACAAAATGAGAATCTCCGACGGCTTGTAATAGTTGATGTAGTCGAGATTCTGATAGACCGCGTCGGCGGACCCCCTGTACCAGTGGGCATTGTCGTAATCCTTGAATGGCGGCAGGATGGAGACGCCGCGATTCCGGCCGATCATGTCCCAGGCCGCCCCAGTGCCGATGTGATTGATCAGGGAGTAGGAGCGATACTGGCTGAGAATGGCGATCCGTTCGATGCCTGAATGGAGCAGATTGGAAAGAGGAAAATCGATAACCCGGGCAAACCCACCGAAAGGAACGGTGGATTTCGGTCGATAGTGTGTCAACACTCCCAGTTCGTCGACACGGCCGCCAGCCAAGATCATCGCCAAGGTCGAAGGTCTTTGCATAGAACACCGTCCAAATGAAGAAAGGCGCCTATTTTGCGGCCATACAGACCTGCCCGCCAGCGCCCGGCAAAAAGCTAAACTGTTTTGATAATAGGCCCAACCCCGAACAAGGTGCAAGCAATATCTCGCTCGACCGCGGAAAAGCAATGAGCGGGCAATGCGGCGCAAGTTGCGGCGGGTGTTTACTTGACGTGCTGGGTAACCAGACGGATCAGGGTCTTGGAGGTAAACTCCTGATTTTCCCTGAGCGGCAGGTTTTTGAGGGGTGATTCGGCGCGGGCCGCCTCCCGATGGCCGCCCGCCGGGCCAAACCGGCCAAAGGTGGCTTTGGCCAGCTTGCCGGCGTTTTTCCGGTAGCCGTCGCAGCGGAAAATCACCACCAGTTTCTCCCCGTGGATCCCGGAGACGATCACCCAGTCGAACCCTTCGACCCGATTGAAGAAATCGGCGATGATCACCAGGATGTCGGGTGTGCTCACCCTGCCCAGATGCACATAGGCCCGACCTTTGCTCGCCTTGACCTCGTTGAGGGCGATGCGAAAATAGCGGAGTTCGGACCGGCGCAGCTCGGTCAGCTCGAACTTGCGCACCAGGTTGAGGTTGGCGATGCTGAACAGATAGCGGAAACAGATGCTGTCAGCCGCCTGCATGTTCTGTTTCTGGAAATTCTGGGTATCGACCTTGATGCCGTAAAACAGGGCGGTTGCCAGGGAAACCGAGGGCGTGATCCCGGCGGCGCGGAGATATTCCACCATCATCGAAGAAACAGCGCCGTATTCCGAGCGGATATCGATGAAGGCCGCATCCCAGCCGGTGGTGACCGGATGATGGTCGATCACGGCGTTGAAAGTCAATTTTTCGAAACAGGCCAAATGGTTGGGCTGGGAGTCGAGCAGGATCTTCTTGGAATAGTCCTTCATCGCCAAGGTATGGAGCCGTTCGATGGGAACTTTCAGCCGCTCCACCATGGTCAGGTTATTCAACCGCCTGATTTCGTTGGGATACCCGATGGTAACGCTTTGCACCCGATAACTGAGCAACCGTTTGAGCGCCATGGCCGAGGCGATGGCGTCGGGGTCGGCATTGATGATGATCAGGACGGTATCGATCCGGTCAAAAATTGCCCACAGCCCGTTGAGCCGGGCAATGGCCGAATTCTTGCTGGCACTTCTGGTTATATTGTTGTCCGCAATTTTCTCGAGTCGTTTCTGCATAGACAAGGATCAATAAGTAAACACTGCCATCCCGAAGTAAACACCGCGCAAAGGCTTTTCTTTTTTGCGGCTCAAACGAACGGCATCCAGCCAGCCAACACCGGCCCGAGCGCGTTCGTCATGCAGCCCGGCAGAGGTGCAAAAGGAGGCATCGGGCAAATACTGCTGCAACGTATCTTGTCTCAGAGAATGAAAAAACGAAAAATACGAGGATAACTATTCTAACTATTTACACAATGGGACCAAGAAGTGCAAGCTCCGTTTCTCCGGAACACGAAGCTGGCCACGGCTTGTCCGTGCTGGCGTATCCCTTGACGGAAACGGGGCGAGAGAGTACTTAAGAGTTTGACAGCGCCAACCTCCGCCCCGGACGCGGCTCCGACCCTTTTTCGGGCACCATTGACGATCCTTGCATGATCCTGCTCCATCGCTACATCCTGGCCCATTTCTTCCGCAATCTCGGTCTGATTCTGGCCAGCTTCATCAGCATCTATCTGCTCATCGATTTCTTTGAAAAAATCGACGATTTCATCGAAAAAGGCAAATCCTTCGGGCTCATCGCCAAGTTCTTTCTGCTCAACATCCCCTTCATCATCGACATGATGAGCCC
>WRKE01000064.1 GCA_009778235.1 Pseudomonadota bacterium | reverse complement strand
AATCTTGATCCTCCTGCACCTTGCCGCGGTGGTGGCCATTGTCCTTTTTCTTCTCGCCTGCTTATGAAATATACCTCGATCAACTTCCCACTGCTTCTGATCGTGAGCGTTGCGATCGCCTTGCTCGGCTATCTGGGCTTTACCCGGCTGCATATCGATACCGACATCGTCAAGACCCTGCCCGCCAATGAGCGGGTCATCACCGATGCGCTGGAGATTTTTCGTAATCATCCCATCTTTGATCAGGTGGCGGTGGACGTGAGTATCGATCGAAAAGAAAAAAATCCGGACCTGTTGGTGGCCTGCGGGGAGCGCCTTGCGGAGATGATGCGGGCCAGCGGCCTCTTCGCCGCGGTGGGGGGAAACGATGTCGGCGCCTTGGTGCCGGAGTTGGCGCTGCGCACCGCCGGGACCTTGCCCTTGCTGTTTTCCCCTGAGGAATTGGCCGAGACCATTGCGCCCCGGCTGGAAGAAAACGCCATCCGGCACCGGCTGCAAAGCGTAATGGAAGGCTTGTCCGGCCTGGAGGGCATTGGCCAGGCAGCCTTCTTCAGCCTCGACCCCCTGGGGTTCAAGGACCAGGTCCTGGCCAAACTCATCCATCTGGCCCCATCGCAACAGGTCAGCTTCTACAAGGGGCACCTCCTTTCCCAAGATGGTCGACATCTCCTGGTCACCGCCCGTCCGGTCACCGCCGGAACCGATGGCGAGGCTGCCCGAAAATTGGCCGTTTTTTTTGCCGATGCCGGCCATACGCTCTCCGCAACCTTTGCCTCGGCCGGCGTCCGGGTGACCCTTACCCCGGCTGGGGCCTTTCGGGCCGCCCTGGACAACGAAACCATCATTGAACACGATGTGCAACTGGCCTTGGGCATCTCCGCCGCCGCCATCGCCCTGTTGCTGCTGCTCGCCTTTCCCCGGCCTCTGGTCGGTTTGCTCAGCCTCTTTCCGGTTCTGGCGGGAACAGCGATGGCCCTGTTCCTCTATTCCCTGTTCAACGCCTCCATCTCGGTGATGGCGCTTGGCTTTGCCGGTGCGCTTATTTCGATTTTAAACGACCACAGCATCACCTATCTGCTCTTTCTCGACCGGCCCCATGCCACCCGGGGCGGGCAGGTGTCGAAAGAGGTCCGGGCCATCGGGCAAAACATGGCGGTGCTGACCGCCATCGGCGCCTTTGTGGTCATCAGCTTCAATGATTTTCCGGTCTATCGGGAGTTAGGCCAGTTCACCGCCCTGGGTCTTCTCTGCACCTATTTGTCTATTCATTTGATCCTACCACGAATTTTCAAGGTTATGCCTGCGGGCAGCAACCGGGCCCTGCCCCTGCATTGGCTCTCCGACCGCCTCTTCAGCGCCGGCAAGCCAGGTGCGGTGGCAGCCCTGGTCCTGACCTTGGTGCTGCTCTTTTTTGCCAAGCCGGAATTCCACATCAGCCTAAGCGAGATGAATACGGTCAGCAAAAAGACCCAGGCCGACGATCGGATGTTCACCGAGGTCTGGGGCAATATCGGGGCCAAGGTGTACCTGATGACCACCGCTACCTCGATGGCCGAGTTACAAGCAAAAAATGATCGATTGCTGGCGCGGATCGAACAGGACATGCGGGCGGACCGGGTGCAATCCGTGTTTGTCCCCTCCATGCTTTTCCCTGGCCCTGAGCGCAGCCGGGACAACCTGGCGGCCTGGCAAGCCTTCTGGACCCCGGAACGGGTGAGCCAGGTGAAAACCGCCCTCGTCCGGGAGGGAACAGCCCTTGGGTTGACCGCCGAGGCCTTTGCCCCTTTTTTCGCCCAGCTCGATTCCCCGAACCTCCTTAAGCCGTCGGTTTTTGAGAGCCGTTATAACCCCTTGCTGGGAATCACCGGAGGCCATGAAGGTCGGGTGATCCAATTCACGCCTCTTTCCGCCGGAAAGGCGTACAATGGAGCCGAGTTCCTCGAAACCTACGGCCAGGACGGCAAGGTGTTTGATGCCAATTATTTCTCCGCCCGCCTGGGAGCGGTCCTGTTTTCCACCTTTGTCGTCCTGCTGGCAGTGCTCGCGGTCATGGTCAGCATCCTGGTCTTTATCCAGTTTCTGAGTTGGCAACTCACGCTGATCACCCTAACACCCCTGATTTTCGCCTTTATCTGCACGCTTGGCACCTTGAAACTCATGGGGCAGCCCTTAGACATTCCAGCCCTGATGCTCTCGGTGGTCATCCTCGGGATAGGCGCTGATTTTGCCATCCTCACCGTCCGCGGCTGTCAATGGTACGGCACGGTCGATCATCCTGGCCATCAACTGGTGCGCAGCGCGGTGTTCATGGCCGCGGCTTCGAATTGCATCGGTTTTGGGGTGCTCTGCTTTGCCCAACACGCCTCCTTGAAAAGCATCGGTATCTCTTCGCTGCTGGGGATCGGCTACGCCCTGCTCGGCACCTTCCTGCTGCTGCCCCCCCTGCTGCGCGCCTTTTTTGGTGAAGGGGGCGCGCAGCTTACGCCAACCGCATCCCTTGCGCAGCGGATCCTGCACCGCTTTCGGCTGCTTGAGGCCTATGTGCGGATGTTTGCCCGGTTCAAACTCAAATTCGACCCGCTCTTTGCCGAGTTGCCGCAATGGCTGGAGGGGGCCGGGGAGATTCGGACCGTTGTCGACATCGGCTGTGGCTACGGCGTACCAGCCTGCTGGTGCCTGGAACATTACCCGGGATCGAGGGTCATTGGCGTGGACCCGGATCCTGATCGGGTCCGGGTGGCTGCCCGCGCCACCGGTAAGCGGGGCACGGTGTTGATGGGGGCTGCACCGGATTTGCCTGATTTTGCCGGCCCGGCCGATCTGGTCCTGCTGCTGGACATGTCGCATTATCTTGATGACCGCCAGTTGATCGCCACCTGCGCGCGCTGCCTGGAACTGCTGGCCCCTGGCGGTCTGTTGTTGCTCCGCTTCGTGACTCGGCCTCAAGGGACCCGTTCGGCGGCATGGTATCTTGAGGATTGGCGAGTGCGGCGCCACGGCCTCCATCCGTGGTATCGCCGCCCCGAAGAACTCCAGCGGATCCTGGTTGAAGCCGGCTTGGTCGAACTCAAGCTGGGTGCCGCGCTCAACCGGGAACTCTTTTGGCTGAGTGGGCGGAAACCAGGGGCACCGGCATCATGAGATGGCGGAATTGGGGAAAGGACCGCAGTCTGGCGGAAAAGACGGGCCTGATTGCCCTGCTCACTGCGGCCCTGCTGGGGCTGACCGCCACCCCGCAGGTTGCCGCCGCCCCTTTGCTGCTCTTTCTGCTCCTTTGCCTGGCCGCGCCCTTTTTGCCTCGCTGGTCTTTTTTCCTGCCCGTAATCTGCAGAGGCGCGCCCAATAACACCGGCATTGCCCTCACCTTTGACGACGGTCCCTTCCCCGCCTCCACCCCCATCCTGTTGGAGCTGTTGGCCCGTTATCGGCTGCCGGCCACCTTTTTTGTGGTGGGCG
>WRKE01000063.1 GCA_009778235.1 Pseudomonadota bacterium | reverse complement strand
CGCCCGTGCCACCGGCAAGGTCGGGGTGGCGCTGCTCCCCTCCGGCCCCGGCGCCACCAACGGGGTCACCGCCATCGCCACCGCCTACTGCGACTCGATCCCACTGGTGGTTCTCACTGGCCAGGTGCCGCGTGCCCTCATCGGCAACGATGCCTTCCAGGAGGTGGATATAGTCGGCATCACCCGCCCCTGCACCAAGCACAACTACCTGGTGTACGATCCGGAGGAGCTGATCCCGACCCTGCGCGAGGCCTTCCATCTGGCCGCTTCCGGTCGGCCCGGGCCGGTGTTGGTCGATCTCCCCAAGGACATCGTCAACTCGATGGTCACCTATCCGCCGAAAAAGCCGATCAAGATGCAAACCTACCAGCCGCACCTCGACCCGCATCCCAACCAGGTGGACAAGGCCTGCCGTGCCTGCCTCAAGGCCAAGCGGCCGGTGCTGTACGTCGGCGGCGGCGTGATCCTTTCCGGCGCCAACCAGGAACTGACCCATCTGGCCCGGCGCCTCAACATCCCGGTGACCATGACCCTGATGGGTCTGGGCAGCTTTCCGGGCACCGACCCGCTCTCCCTGGGCATGCTCGGCATGCACGGCAGCTATGCCGCCAACATGTCGGTGGCCAAAAGCGATGTGCTGATCGCCGTGGGCGCGCGCTTCGACGACCGGGTAACCGGACGGATCGATGCCTTTGCCCCCCAGGCCAAGATCATCCACATCGACATCGATCCTTCCTCGATCAGCAAGAACGTCGGTGTCGACATTCCCATTGTCGCCGATTGCAAGCTGGCCCTCCAGGCGATCAATGACTGGTTCGACAAATCCAGTGAATTCATCCCGCGCGAGACCGCCGAACTGCATGCGCCCTGGATCGAGCAGATCAAGGAATGGGAAAGCAAACACCCCCTGACCTACCTGGAGGACGGCGAGGTCATCAAGCCCCAGTTTGTGATCGAGACCCTGCACAGGCTGACGGACGGCGATGCCATCATCACCACCGAGGTCGGCCAGAACCAGATGTGGGCGGCCCAATTCTACAAATTCAATCATCCCCGCCGCCTGCTGACCTCCGGCGGACTCGGCACCATGGGTTACGGCCTGCCGGCGGCCATCGGCGCGCAGATCGCCTTCCCTGAGGCAACGGTCATCGACGTGGCCGGCGACGGCTCAATCCAGATGAATATCCAGGAACTGGCCACGGCCAAGCAGTGCGGCGTCCAGGTCAAGATCGCCATCCTCAACAACAACTACCTCGGCATGGTACGGCAGTGGCAGGAACTGTTCTACAACCGCCACTACGCATCGACGGTGATGGAGGTCACCCCGGATTTCGTCGCCCTGGCCCGGGCATACGGCGCGGTCGGCCTGCGGGCCAAGACCAAGTCCGAGGTCGAGCCGGTCATCAAGGAGGCACTGGCCACCAAGAACGTGGTGATGATGGACTTTGCCATCGCACGCGAGGAGGGCGTGTTCCCGATGGTGCCGGCAGGCAAGCCCACCACCGAGATGCTCCTGGTCTGAACCGAGCCGGCGTGCCGTTGTAGGTGCTACAGAACAGTCCCAACCCTGAACAGGACAACACCCATGAAACATACCCTGTCTGTCTTGCTGCGCAACCGACCCGGTGCGCTGTCGCGCGTAACCGGCCTCTTCAGCGGCCGCTGCTTCAACATCGAAAGTCTGTGCGTGGCCGAAACCTATGACCCCCAGGTCTCCTGCCTGACCGTCGTCACCAAGGGTGAAGCGGCCATCATCGAGCAGATCACCAAACAATTGCACAAGCTGATCGACGTCATCAAGGTCCAGGACATCAGCGAAGGCGAGTTCGTGGAACGGGAGATGGCACTCATCCGGGTCAAGGCCGAGGCGAACACCAGGGCCGAGGTCTTAAGAATCATCGACATCTTCCGCGGCAAGGTGGTGGACGTCAGCCCCAACAGCTATGCCTTGGAAATCACCGGTTCCGAGTCCAAGATCAAGGCGGTGATCGACATCCTCAAGCCGCTGGGCATCAAGGAGATCGTGCGCACCGGCAAGATCGCGATGGCCCGCGCGCCCAAGAAATAAAAAAAGCGCTGCGCCAACGCCAGCGACCGCTGACCACCACCTTTTCCGGAGTCTGCATGCAGAAGCCCCAAGTCCCCCTGGCCCTTGAAGGATATCCCTTTATTGCGTTCTGCGCCTTCGCCACCTTGGTCCTGGCTACGCTCTGCTGGGCGGTCCCAGCCCATTACCGCCCGACCTTGGCCTGTCTGGCCCTGGTCGGCCTGCTGCTCACCGGGTTCGTCACCTATTTCTTTCGCGATCCCGCCAGGGTGTTGCCGGAGGCGCAGGATGCCATCGTTTGTCCGGCCGACGGCAAGGTCATTGTGGTGACCGAGGTCGACGACCACCGCTTTCTGCAGGCGCGAACACAAAAAATCTCCATCTTCATGAACGTGTTCAATGTCCACGTCAACCGCATCCCCCTGACCGGCACGGTGGAGCGGGTGACGCTCTCTCCGGGGAAATTCTTCTCCGCCGACCAGGACCGGGCTGTTCTCCACAATGAATTCTGTGCCATGATCCTCACCACCCCGCACCAACAGCGGTATGCGGTGGTGCAGATCGCCGGCCTGATCGCCCGCCGCATCGTCTGCCGGGCAGAGGTCGGCGACCGGGTGCTGGCCGGTGAGCGGTTCGGCATGATCCGGTTCGGCTCCAGGGTTGACCTCTATCTGCCGCTGACCGCCCGAATTGCGGTTAAGGTCGGCGACAAGGTTCGAGCCGGCGAAACCGCCCTTGGTTTTCTTGCGCCGCCGCCCGAGACCAACCAGGAAGAACCGGTTGCCTAACTCTTCAACCCACCATATAATATTATCGATTCATTCCCTGGTTGCCCAAACGGATGCGCGCGAACGTCCGTTTGCCCAACCGGTGTCAGCAGCAATCAGCCCACAACCGGTTCGCCGTATCTTAATCCCGACAAGTTGCCATGGAAAACACAGCTCCCGCCGCCCCGCCGCCCAACCGTTTTTACGTGGTGCCCTGCATGCTGACCATCTGCAGCCTGTTCAGCGGCTTTTACTCGATCGTCTCCTCCTTTAACGGCCATTTCCGCGCAGCCGCGGTGGCCATCCTGGTGGCCGCCGTGTTCGACGGTCTCGACGGTCGGGTGGCACGGATGACCCACTCCACCTCGACCTTTGGCATGGAGTTGGACTCCCTTTGCGACATGGTCGCCTTTGGCGTGGCCCCCGCCATCCTCGCCTACCTCTGGGCGCTGACCCCATACGGCCGCTACGGCTGGCTGGCCGCCTTTCTCTATGTGGCCGCCACAGCCCTGCGTCTGGCCCGCTTCAACTCCCAGACCGTGGCCAGCCCGAGCCACGACTTCACCGGCCTGCCCTGCCCGGCCGCGGCCGGCATGATCGCCACCACGG
>WRKE01000062.1 GCA_009778235.1 Pseudomonadota bacterium | reverse complement strand
CGGGAAGAACTGCTGGATGCGGTTTCGATGTTTTCCGACGAGCTGATGGAGGCCATGCTGGAAGAAGGCGAGATTCCGGAAGCCATGATCCACGACGCCATCCGCAAAGGAACCCTGAGCCTGGAGTTGACCCCGGTCCTGATCGGCTCCGCTTATAAGAACAAAGGCATCCAACTGCTGCTCGACGCGGTCAACGCCTACCTGCCGTGCCCGACCGACATCGAGAATACGGCCCTGGACCTCAATCAACAAGAAAGCGAGGTGGTGGTCAGCAATGACCCCGCCGACCCGCTGGTCGCCCTGGCCTTCAAGCTGGAGGACGGCCGCTACGGCCAGTTGACCTACATCCGTACCTACCAGGGCATGATCCAGAAAGGCGACACCATCATCAACAGCCGCACCGGCAAGAAGGCCAAGATCGGGCGCCTGGTCCGGATGCATGCCAACGAAATGGAAGAGATCGAGGGCACCGGTTCCGGCGACATCGTGGCCCTGTTCGGTATCGACTGCGCCTCCGGCGACACCTTCTGCAGCCCGGGCCTCAACTGGTCGATGAGCTCCATGCACGTACCGGCGCCGGTCATTTCCCTGGCGATCAGTCCGGTGGACAACAAGGCCCAGATCAACATGTCCAAGGCCTTGAACCGCTTTACCAAAGAAGACCCCACCTTCAAGACCTACGTTGATCACGAGACCAACGAGACCATCATCTCCGGCATGGGCGAGTTGCATCTTGATGTGTATATCGAGCGGATGAAGCGCGAATACAAGGCCGAGGTCGAGGTGGGTGCGCCGCAGGTGGCTTACCGGGAGACCATCACCCAAAGGGCCGAATTCGACTACACCCACAAAAAGCAGACCGGCGGTTCAGGCCAGTACGGCCGGGTGGCCGGTTTCATCGAGCCGATGACGGAAAGTGAATACGAATTTGTCGACCAGATCGTCGGCGGCGTGATTCCCCGCGAATATGTTCCCTCCTGCGACAAGGGCTTCCAGAAATCTTTAGAGAAAGGTACCTTGACCGGAGCGCCGATCACCGGTGTCCGGGTGACGATCAACGACGGTTCCTTCCACGCGGTCGACTCCTCGGACATTGCCTTCCAGGTAGCCGCCATCGGGGGCTTCAGGCAGGGATACGCCAAGGCCATACCGGTGATTATGGAGCCGATCATGAAGGTGGCGGTGGAGGGTCCCTCCGAATTCCAAGGGGCGGTGATGGGCAGCTTAAATCAGCGCCGAGGCGTGATCATCGGCACCTTCGAAGAGGGCAACTACACCGTGGTCGAGGCGGAAATGCCGTTGGCCGAAATGTTCGGCTACACCACCACTCTGCGCTCCCTGACCCAGGGCAAGGCCGAATTCACCATGGAATTCGCCACCTACAAGCAAGTACCCAAGGGAGTGGCCGAGGAACTGATCAAGGCCTTCGCCGCCCAGAAAAAGGACGCGTGAACAGAGCCGGCCGCCTGCCTTCAACCACAAAGCAGCATGAACCGAACGAGGTGAATTATGGGATATGAACCGCTGATACAACAAAACCCGCTCCGGGTGCTCAACATGGGCAGGGAGAACAATCAACTGGGCCTGGTCATGGCCCGGGCCGGGCTCGGCAAAACCGCGCTCCTGGTGCAGATCGCCCTGGATGCCATCCTCCGGGGCAAGCGCGTCATCCATGTCAGCATCGGCGAAACCATCGACAAGACCAAGAAATGGTACGACGACATCCTCTCGACCATTCTCCAGGAGCACAGCATCACCCGGCCCCATGAGCTGATCGACATGGTCTCCCATCACCGGATGATCATGACCTTCAAGGTGGCCGCCTTCACCCGGTCCCGCCTGGAGGAACGGCTCAACGACCTGGTGCTGCAGGATATTTTCCGGCCGAACTGCCTGATCGTCGATGGATTCAATTTCGATCAGACGGACCGCGAGGCCCTGGAAGACCTCAAGAACCTGATGGAAAACATGGACATGCAGGCCTGGTTTTCGGCCATCTGCCACCGCAGCGACAACCGGGTTTCGCCCGCCGGCGTGCCCGCGCCCTGCCACGAGGTCGATGATCTGTTCGACACCATCATCCTGCTCAAGCCCGAGCACGATGCCACCATCCAGCTCGACATCATCCGCAACTCCGGCGAGCAGGTCACGGACGGCAAGGCCCTCCATCTTGACCCCACCACGATGATGGTCAAGGAAATGTAATAATTCATTTGCCTGGGGCTGCCGATTTAAGTCGGCAGCCCCTTTTTCTTTACAACCGCATGCGCTTCCGTCCCTGCATCGACCTCCATCAAGGCAAAGTCAAACAGATTGTCGGCTCCACCCTGGTCGACGATCCGGCCGCGGTGCGGACCAACTTCTCCTCCGACCTGCCTCCCTCCCACTACGCCACCCTGTACCGCCAAGACGGTCTGGTCGGTGGGCATGTAATCATGCTCGGTCCGGGCAACGAAGCGGCCGCCCGCGATGCCCTGGCCGCGTGGCCAGGCGGCATGCAGGTGGGAGGCGGCATCACCGCTGATAACGCGATCCACTGGCTGGAGCGGGGAGCCTCGCATCTCATCGTCACCTCCCATGTCTTCCACGACGGCGTGCTCGACCGGGAGCGGCTGGTCCGGCTCAACCGGCTGGTCGGCAAAAAACGGCTGGTCCTCGACTTAAGCTGCCGTTGGCGGCAGGGCGGCTACTATGTTGTGACCGACCGGTGGCAGAAGTTCACCTCCTTACGGATCTGCCCGGAAACTCTCGAGGATATGGGCGCCTACTGCGATGAGTTCTTGATCCATGCCGTTGATGTCGAAGGCAAGTGCATGGGGATCGACACCCGCCTGCTCGACCTGCTGGCCGCTTCGGTGCCGGTGCCCACGACCTATGCCGGTGGAGTCGCTACCTTCGCCGACCTGGAGCTGATCCGGAATAGCGGCCGCCAGCTCATCGATGTGACGGTGGGCTCAGCCCTCGATATTTTCGGCGGCTCGGGGCTACGCTACCAGGAGGTAGTGGCCTACCATGCGAAACTCGCCCCTGCGCCCTGAGGCGGGCCTGCCAGGGATGGTCGAGTTGAAACTGCTGGTTGCGGCTGATCCGTTCCGGGCCTTCCAGTGCGGCCTGTGAATCCGGGGCAATGAAACGGGCCAGACGCCCTTGCAAATCATGGACGAGGGGGGCCGCATTTTCTCAAAAAACACAACCAGTAATCAAGACTATAAAAACAGTACCCTCTGCTTGACCTGCCCATCGCCTTCATTTATTATAACTTGATTCCCCTGCGCCTGTGCTCCAGGTGCTTCGCCCTTTTTAGCGTGTCGTATTGATGGACAAACGGAAGACAAAACTGATCAAAATTCTTGCTTTTGTTGACAAAATGCCGAGTCTTTCGACCACGGTCAGCAAAGTGCTCGAGATCTGTAGCCGGAC
>WRKE01000061.1 GCA_009778235.1 Pseudomonadota bacterium | reverse complement strand
CAAGGCCCATGGTGGCGACATTTTGGTCGAGTCGCCTCCAGGACAAGGCGCAATCTTTACCGTTATCCTGCCGGTCGGAATTAAAAAAAGTTAACCCCAAGGAGACAGGCATGCCGCAGCAAGCATCTATCCTCATTGTCGATGACGAAGAATTGATCCGGGAAAGTCTTCGGCTCGATTTCCAGGATATGGGCTATAATACGACCATTGCGTCCAGTGGCGAGGAGGCCTGCACGCTGCTGAATGAAAAGGAATATGATTTAATCATCACCGACCTGATCATGAGGGGGATTGGTGGGTTGGAGGTGTTGCGCCAGGCCAAGGGCAAGCATGCCGACCAGATCGTTTTCATCCTGACGGGGTATGGCGAGCTCAATTCGGCCATCGAGGCGCTCCGCCTAGGGGCTGACGATTACCTGCTCAAACCCTACAACCACGACGAACTGATGCTGCGCGTGGCCAAATCGCTGACCGGCCGCACCCTGCGCCAGAAGGTCCAGTTCTACGAATCAATGCTGTCCATCTGCAGCGAATGCAAGAAAGTACGCGACAACGACCTCGACGAGAAAGGCGAGGAGCGCTGGATCAGCATCGAGCAATTTGTCAGCGAGACCACCGGCAGCGACCTGAGTCACAGCATTTGTCCCGACTGCTACCGCCGCAAGATGGATGAGCTCTCCGAGATGATCAGGCGCGGCCAGATCAGGCCCCGCTCGTCCTGATCGCTGGACACTCCGAGGCTGGCAATGACGACAGTTCCCGGCAAATTGCTCTAGTTTAATCCGGTAGTTATCCAGGCATGCGCACCAAGGGGCAAGAGTGAAACAAATGAGCAGGCAGGGCCGCACCATTGTCATCGCCATGGGAATGGTGGTCGCCGTGCTTGCCTCCCTGCCCTGGGTATTTGGCCAAATTGTGCTGTCCCGGGCGCAGGACTTGGTTGCCCATCGTCTGCACGGCAATCTGGAGGCGGACTCCTGCTCCCTGGGCTGGTTCGGGGGGATGCGATGTACGCAGGTGCGCTATCGGGATGCCGCCCGGGGGTTGCGTGTTGATGCCGCCAAACTCACCAGCGACAAGGGTCTGCTGCTCTTGTTGATGGCCCCCTCCTTCCTGGGGGACATCACCGTCGACCAACCTGTCCTGACCTTTGTTCCCCCCTCTTCCGTCCCCTCGGCGACCACGGACAGCACCCTGGCCGCATCGGCCCCTGGGAGCGATGAACAACGATCACCCCAATCCGCCTCTTGGTGGGAACAGCTGACCTTCCGGCTCAAGGCGGCCGGAGGGCTGATCGTGATTGATCACGCCCCTGATCCGTCCCGCCAGATCGCCCGGCAATTAGATCTCGATGCCTATCTGGCCATGGGCTCGATCCGCTATGAACTCAGCTTCCTTTCCCCGCGGCAGTCCGGGCAATTACAGGCCGCTGGCTACGTCAACCTGCCCTTGGACGGCCAATCGCTGCCGGAAATGCTGGTGGCCCATGCCGAGGTAAGCATCGCTGATCTGGAAATCGCCGACTTCCTCCAACTGGCGGCGTCCCGGAGCCAGATGCCCCACGGCCAGGGCATCCTCAATGCCACCCTGCAGTTCAATGTTGCCGGTACCCGAAAATTCGAAGCCAAAGGGAAAACCATCCTGCGCCAATTACAACTCGCAGGAGGTTTGCTTGGCCAGGATCAGCCCAAGGTCGAGGAGATCGACTTCCGTTTCGCCGGAGGCCACCGCCAGGATGAAGGATGGCGGCTGGACACCTTGGAATTGCACTCGGCACCTGTCCATTTGAGTGCCAAGGGCGGCTTCCACGACGGCACGGGCAGTCTGTCCGCGTCGGGCAGCGTCAATCTGCCGCTCTTGACGGCGCAAATACCCAGGTTGCTGAACCTGCATCAGCAGACCGTAATCACCGAAGGCTCGGTCGATTTTTCGCTTGATGCCACGGGCAACGGCCAGGCAATGACGGCCCGAACCGCTTGCCGGACCGAGCATCTGCGCCTTACCCATGACGGCCGCTCCTACGCCTGGACCCAGCCATTGGCCCTTGCGGCCGAGGCCGAATACGTTGACGGCAACTCGATGGTTCGGGCGCTGCGGGTGCAGACCCCGTTCTTCGAGGCGAGCGGCAATGGGGCGGTCGACGGATTTTCCCTGCGGGCAAGCGGCGATCTTGACCGGATGTCGCAGGAATTGAATACAATTTTTGATTTCGGAGTCCAGGCCAAGGGCCGGCTCGAATTGAGCGCTGCCACCAGGAAAACGGACGGAGGCAAGATTGGCGGCGAGGCCCGGATCGCCATCCAAAATTTTTCGTGGGCACAGGGAGGCAGGACGGTGCTGCCTGCCCATGACCTGCAGTTTTCCGGTCAAGCGGTGGTTGCGCCTTCGTTTTTTCAGGACAAATCGATCGACTCGCTGCAGATCGAGGCTTCGGCCTGGCCGGGGAACGTTTCCCTGCAGGCCGTGAACATGCGGCAAAGTACTGTGCCGGCGCCAGACGATTGCCTGCTTGCGGGCAATGTTGACCTCGAACGGGTCAGCGAGATGATCCAAGGCCTGCACGACAATAACCAGTTTCCCGCCCTGAAAGGAATGCTCCGGTTCAACGGGGCCGGCTGGTGCGCGGCCGAGGGAATGCGGATGACCCTGAACAGCCTGCAGGGGACGGTCGATCGGCTGGCAATCATTGGTCCGGGATACTCCATTCAGGAGCCAAAGGTGAACTTCGCCCTGGGCGACGTTGGGCCGCTTCCCGGTCAGCAGGTAGGGCTGAGACAGTTGACGGTGGCCGATAACTGGCAGGATCTCGAAACACTGGCGCCGCCCTCCTTCCAGATGGATGGCAGGCAGCGGCGGTTGACTGTCCACCGCCTGGGATTGGCATCGGCCGAGTCCAGCCTGACGCTCAGCGGCCTGATCGAGGATTGGCGGCAACCGGCAGCCGGTTTCTCGGCCACATGCAAGGGAGAGACCACGGCTGGCTTGCTCGGCTACCTCGCCAATAGAGCCGGCTGGCTGCCTGCGGATATGAACCTGGAAGGTAAGGCGCACGGCGCCTTGACCGTCGATGTCAAGGCAGGCCAGGGCAGTTCGACCGAAGCGACCTTAAATCTTACCTCCTTTGCCATGATGCGCGGCAAGAACGAGCTCTTTGCCGATCCGAATCCGATGGTGCATCTGGTGCTCAATAAAGAAGATCATCCCGGCGGCAGGATCAAAATACCCACGCTGACCCTGCGTTCGGCATCGCTTGGCATCGAGGGCGCGGGGTCGATTGCCGCCACCACTCCTCCGGTGCTGGAATTACAGGGCCGGATAAGCTGCAACTACGCTGCCTTGCTGCCGATGCTGCAGCCCCTGGTCGGCCGGGATATCACGGCCGGCACCAGCCGGACCGGCGATATCCTGCTTTCCC
>WRKE01000060.1 GCA_009778235.1 Pseudomonadota bacterium | reverse complement strand
CCGATGAACGGCATCATCGGATTCGCCGACATGCTCCTTGAAACCGGGCTTGACAGCGAACAAGAGGAATTTAGCCGGACCATCAAACGTAGCGCCTATGCCCTGCTGGCCCTGATCAACGACATCCTCGATTTTTCCAAGGTTGAGGCGGGAAAACTCGATCTGGAATGCATCAGTTTTGATCCCGAAATCACGGCCCAGGACGTTTGCGACCTGATCCGACCCAAAGTAATCTCACTGCCGATTGAGGTACTGTGCCGGATAGACGACGCCCTGCCAGCCAACGTCATGGGCGATCCGGGCCGCTTTCGCCAGATTCTGATCAACCTCATGGGCAACGCGGCGAAATTCACCCAACGAGGTGAGATCGAGTTGGCCATCATGGTGGAAAGTGAAACAGCAACAACCATCACCTTGCATACAACCATCCGCGATACCGGCATTGGCATCCCTGGAGACAAGTTAGAGGTGATTTTTGAGGTTTTTCGGCAGGCCGACGGCTCCACCACCCGTAAATACGGAGGAACGGGACTGGGCCTTTCCATCTGCCGCAAAATTGCAAATCTCATGGGCGGGAGGGTCTGGGCCGAAAGCCACCCCGACAAGGGCAGCACCTTTCATTTCACCGCCACCTTCAACAAGGTACCGCAACAGCAAAAAAAGACCTTTGCCAAGGCCAGCCTGACCAGCAAAAGGGCGCTGATTGTGGACGATAACCTGACCAACCTCGCCATCCTCGAGCGGGTGCTCGCCTCGGCCGGCCTGGGAGTAACCACCGTTGCCGACAGCAACGCCGTCTTGCCACTCCTGCGGCAAGCCAGAGAAGAACGACGCCTGTTTGATCTTGTCATCTTGGATATCCAGATGCCGGAACCCGACGGCTATACCCTGGCGCGGCATATCCGCCATGAGATTGCCGCAACAGGCGCACTCCCCCTGTTAGCCTATACCTCAACCACGGAGAAAAGCGCCAAGCTCTGTAAGGAGGCGGGGTTCGATGCTTTTTTGATCAAACCCGCCCGCCGGGATATCCTCTTTAAAACCATCGAAAAACTGCTGGAGCTCGATGGACCGGGTGACAGCAGCCAGGCAGAGACTTCAGCCCTGATCACCCAGTACAGCGTCAGCGAGGCCATGAAACAATCGGTGAGGATTCTTCTTGCCGAGGACAATCCGGTCAACCAGAAGCTGGCCGTGCTCATGCTCACCAAGGCCGGCTACCAGGCCACGGTCGTCAATAACGGCCGCCAAGCGGTCGATGCCTTTGACAAAAATCCTGAAGCGTTCGACCTCATCCTCATGGATGTACAAATGCCGGAAATGGACGGATTGGAAGCGACCAGAGAACTCCGTGCCCGGGGCTGGGTAACAATCCCTATCATCGCCATGACTGCCAACGCCATGAAGGGCGACCGGGAAATCTGTCTTGAGGCGGGCATGAACGACTACATCGTCAAACCGGTCAAGCGGGAGATTGTTTTTGAAATCATTGAGAAATGGCTGCGCCGTGACCTGGAGGGATAACGACCCTCCGCGCCGGGGAAAGCCGCCGGTCCAGGCCATCCCCAGGCAGCGGCCAGCGGTTTCCATGTACCGCAGATACTGTCCTGTTGGTAGCGGGCCAGTACATCCTTTGTAGCTCTCGGGCAGGCGGCCAAGATGGATTGTCGGTCACCCAGGCACCAAGCTTCAATCTTTTCAATCGCCAATCGAAAAAGCGTTCTCAGCGCCTGATCACACTCTACGGCGTCAATGACCTTGACGGCAATTCTTCCGTCTTCTGCCTGTCAAAAAAAACTCCCGGAGGGCACATGCTCCGGGAGTTTTTTATTCTTTTTGCAATGTTTCTTGCCCGTCACACCGCCTTGTTGGCCTCCATATGCAGGACCAGGTCAAGCATGCGGTTGGAGTAGCCCCATTCGTTGTCATACCAACTCATGATCTTGACCGAGGACCCCAATGCCCTGGTGCAAAGCCCGTCGACGATGGAGGAGTGGGAATCGCCTTTAAAATCGATCGACACCAGAGGCTCCTCCGTATAACCGAGATAACGATTGGCCGCCGCTGCCAGCGCCTTGTTGACCTCCGGCACCGTTGTTTCCCGTTCAACCTCAATCACCACGTCTACCAACGAAACATTCGGGGTGGGAACCCGAACCGCCAAGCCGTCAAATTTGTTTTTCAACTCCGGAATGACCAGGGCCACGGCCGCGGCGGCACCGGTTTTGGTCGGCACCATCGACATGGCTGCGGCCCGGGCCCGGCGCAGGTCGGAATGAGGAAAGTCAAGCAACCGTTGATCGCCGGTATAGGCATGCACCGTGGTCATAAGCCCGCGCTTGATCCCAAAATTATCCAAGATCACCTGGGCCACCGGTGCAAGGCAGTTGGTGGTGCAGGAGGCATTGGAGATCACGTGGTGGGTGGTGGGATCGTATTCGTGTTCATTGACCCCCATGACAATGGTTTTGACCTCGCCCTTGGCCGGCGCCGAAATAACAACCTTAAGCGCCCCAGCGTCGATGTGGGCCTTGGCCGATTCCATATCGCAAAACAATCCCGTGCATTCAAGCACGTACTCGGCGCCAAGACTTCTCCAGGGAATTTCTTCGGGTTTGCGATGGCTGGTGATGGGGATATTTCTGCCGTCAGCGATAATGCAGTTCTCTCCAACCGTGATCTGCTGATCGGAGCGACCCATAATCGAGTCATATTTCACCAAATGCGCTATGGTCTTGACATCGGTCAGATCATTGATGCCGACAATCTCGATGTCGGCGAATAGAGGATCCTTCTCCAATGCCCTGAAAATATTCCGACCAATTCTGCCAAACCCGTTGATACCAACTCGTATAGCCATGGTGTTCCACTCCTTCCTTCTATTGTTGAGGATGATGGTCCTGTGTTATTTTTTTAAGCTTCTCGATCGTGCCCAATCATGGCCTTGAGTTGCGCCACCCGAACCAGGGCCGGGTGACAATTGCCATCACACCCCAAGGCCCGCTCGTATGAGTCTAACGCCTGCTGATACCATTGCCCCCGAAAAAAACTCTCGCCTGCCAAGCAAAAACCGGACGCTGCTCCATCTGCACAGGTAGCGGCAAACAATTCCTCAAGGGATTCTCCCCAGAGGGCAGTGATGGCTTGTTCTTCCTCGGTCAACAAGCGGACAACCAATCCGTTGCTGACCAGATCGGGCAGCAGCAGGCGCAGCAGATAACTGGCCTCGCCAAAGAGGATACCTACCCTCTCCAATTGCCGGGCGGCATCATCGGCGATCTGAACCAGCAGCTCTCTTACATCGTCTATGGGAGCAGCAACGCTCTCCTCCTGCCGCACCGTGCCGATCTGTGCCACCAAGGTATCAACGGTTGCGGTTCGAGTGCCATAGGCGTGCAACAGGTAG
>WRKE01000059.1 GCA_009778235.1 Pseudomonadota bacterium | reverse complement strand
AATACAATTCGTTGCAAAGGTTATGCGGATTGGGCGCCGGCGTTGATCCAGGCGCGGATCTTAATCAATTCTTCGTTCCAGAGGGTTGAAGCCCTGATATTGATGAACATGCGGAACAGATCGTCAATCAGCCGGGTCAGCTGCTCGATCAGTGCGATCCGTTCCAGGATGCGCCCCTCCAGGCTCTCCGTCCTGCCGTCGTCCTCGTCGGCACCGGCTGTCTTGGGCAGGCGGATATTGCGGAATTCGAAGGTCGCCGCGGTCAGGGTGACGCTGAATTCGTATTCGCCCCAAGCCAGGCGGATGCGGGCCTGCTCGGGTTTCTTGGCCAGCCCGAGTCCGGCCCGAGCTTCCTTCAGCTCGGTCTGCAGGCCGCGGCAGATAACCTTTTCGTTGGCCTCGCCCTCACCATATTCGAGCAGCATGTGCTTCTCGAACACCACCAGGACGTCACCCCGACCAGGTACGTCCACGCTGCAGCCACGCTCTTCTGACTTATACCACAGCCAGGCGAGGAATTCTTGGCCAACAAATCTTTTTTCGCTAATAAGATCGACAAGATCCATGTGTTATTCTTCCGTTGGTTGCATTCCGCACCCGGGTTAAAGCTCCAAGGTCAGCGATTCATCGCCACCCTTATTTTTCTGCATCTCGACACTTTTCTGGAAAATAGCCGTAGCCCGTTCCTTGTACTGCCTGGCCTCCTCGGGACGGCGCAGGTTGCTGTTCAGTTTAGCCAATTCCTGTAGCACGGCTGCCACGCCGGGATGATCCGGTCCGTAGGTTGCCTCGTGGATGGTCAAAATTTTTTGGTAACAGGATTCAGCATCCTCATACCGCCCCACGAGGCGATAAGATTCGCCCAGGCTGTTGAGGCTGTTAGCCAGTTGCAGATGGTTGGGTCGCAGCACTTTTTCCTGGATGCGGACCAGCCGCTCATACAGGGGCACTGCCTCCTTTTCCATTTCCAGCTCCGCACAAAGGGCCGCCAGCCTGACGAGAATGGCGACCAAGGCGGGATGCTCCACGCCTTTTTGCTTCTCGACGATCACCAGTGCATCCTTGTACAGGGAAATCGCCTTTTCGTATTCACCCGACATCTCCTGAAATTCGCCGATCTGAAACCAACAGATGCCCAGTTCATGGTGGTCTCGCCCCAGTTTTTTGGCCATGGCCACCATGGACTCCTTGTAGAGCGGCCCAGCTTTCCGGTGCTGGCCGGCAAGGACATAGGTATACGCCAGTTCCCGCTGGGCAAATGCCAGGGCCAGGGGATCATCGGTGCTGTTTCGCCGGGCCAGCCCCACCAACGATCTCAGCCATGGGATGGATTCCTTATAATTGTAAAGCATCCGCGCCAGCCGTCCGGCGGCGTGCAGACAATGGGGATCATCCGGCGAAAGGGCCACCGCCTGCCGGTACTGGATCAACGCCTGTTGTAAATCGACCCGGCACTCGGCCAACTGTCCTCTGCTGAAGGCGATCTTGTCGGCCATGGCCGGTGGTTGCCCATCCCATTCAGCCAGACATGCTTCCGCGGGCCCGGCATTGCCGTCGCCCAGGCCGGCGATTGCTCCGTCAAGGACCGGCTGTGGACCCGATCCTTGGCGCAACTGTTCCAGGATATTCAGGACTTGCTGATAGCAGGCGACTTCCGCGGCATAACTGTCGGTGATCAAGGCCAGCTTATCATTCATGATCACCAACTCGCGCTGCAATCTGTCGCGCTGCCCATCATCCTGGTCGGCGATGGCCTGGGCCAGCAAGGTGCGGTGCCTGTCCTCCATGCTGTTCATGCGGCTGGCGTAGGCCTCCAGGGTAAGGCGAATCGTCGGCACATCGGGCGCGGCGGCAGCCGGGCTGGCGCAGGCGACCACTCCGACAACCGACTTTTCCTCGGGTTCTTCGGACAAATTGAAGGTGAGAATCTCTCGATCCGATGCAGCCGCTGGCAACTTGATGCTCTCAGCCGTTTCTTCTGCAACGGCTTTGGTCAATCGGGCCGGTTGCAGGATCTCATCCAGCACAAGGAAAACCGATTCAGCAGCAGCAGGGGGCTCGCCTTCGGCGATTCCGATTTCCGGCACCACCACAGGTTCGTCTGCCGACGGGGTTGGCCCAGCCTCGCTCTCTACCTGGCCCGACTCCATCTCTGCATCGGCCAAGGACGCAGTTATCGCAGTACCATCCTGAACTGCTTGCCTATCTAAAGCCGCTACGGGGTCGCCGGTCGATTCCAGGAGTGCCGCCGTGGACACTGGGGCGGAATCGGGACGCATTTCGGCTCGCTTGCGCGCGGCCCACCTTTTCCACACCAGGTACGCCACCAACAAAACAACAACAAGAAGAGCCCCAACTATTGAACCGTCCATTCTTCCTCCACTTATTATGGACTGCCATCTGGCTAGAGCAGAACAGCAGGTCGCATGGCCTCGTAATGATCCAGGGCCTCCCCGGTAGCCAGATGTTGGCCGGTCAACCACGGGATCTGCAAAATCAGCGACAGGTTGAAGGTTTCCTTGAAGAGATCTTCAAGCAGGGACATCGCCTTTTTGCTGGTTGAAAAAAAGAGAAGGGTATTGTCGGCAAGATTCCAGCACAAATCATAGGTTGCAGGCACCGCTGGTGCATTGCGCATCAGTTCAGCGCGGACGCGCTCCTTGATCTCCATCCTGGCCGCACGGGCAAGACGCGGAATCTGCCTTTCCCGCTTGATCCGCTCTTCCTCCTTCATGACAAACTTCTTGAGCACCGCCGGCGACACCTTGCGCTCGTCCACCCGCATGGTCAAAACGATGTAATCGCCGACCGCATAGGAACTGTAGGCGAAGCCAGCATCAAACATGTCGGCAACCGACACCCAGCCAATGGAATATTCATCGATGGTGTCGTCGATATCCTTAAAACTCATGGCCGCGATCCGTTGGCTCGCGACATCCCAGAAAGAGGCGGGGAGTTCGCCCTTCACCGAAAACCTTGTCAGCGACGCCGACCCTGTCAACAACCCCATATCTTTTTGCACTCCATCATGAATAACGGACAAGACCCTTTTCAACAGCTCGAATTGTACTCGTAAACCCGCCTGGAAACCATAAGGAAATGCGACGAAAGTGCCTGAGGGGCTGGGCGGCATGACTTGGCATGGCTGGCAACAATCCAATTGCGAGCGCCATTTTTCATTGACACGTCTAAAAGAAATTAGTAGAGAGATGCTCTCGTAGTGAAGGGTCGTTAACTCAGTCGGTAGAGTATCTGCCTTTTAAGCAGAGAGTCGCGCGTTCGAGTCGCGCACGACCCACCACATTCGCGATCAAATTTTGTCCCCATCGTCTAGCCAGGTCCAGGACACCGGCCTTTCACGTCGGCAACACCGGTTCAAATCCGGTTGGGGACGCCAA
>WRKE01000058.1 GCA_009778235.1 Pseudomonadota bacterium | reverse complement strand
GGTTATTGCTCGATCCATGGAGATTTCTCCCTGCGGTCGAAATGACGAAACAAGGGATGGTGTTCGGTGACTAATGACCGTATTAATAATAAGCAATAATCCTGAGCCAAAAACATTGGCCACGAGAAAAAAATACGGCTATTCCGCCAAGGGTCGACGGGACAGCCGTAGATCAAAAGGTGAAAAACCGGTCACTTTCCGCCATCAGGCGATAGAGATCCGTCTGTTTGGCCCGTTGGTGATACGATGCCTCCACCCCGTGGAGGTCAAGCAACTTGCCTCAGGCCAGGAGGACTCCTTCAGACAGGGTAAAGACCTTGGCCAGCTCGGCCAGGGGAAATTGCTCGGAGGCCATGGCCGCGTAACGGACCGCCGGGCCGTTGAGAAACATGGTGACATCGTCCATCTGCTCCAGCATGAGATTGCCCATCCGAAAGGCGTTCCACACCACCTCCGGATCATTGCTGCAGACCATCAAGGTTGTTTTCATCGGCTCGCTCGCACCTTACATTTACTTCACGAACCGCAGGCCGGCGGTCTTCAACGCCCCACGGTGATACCCGTCCGGAAACAGCAACTCGAAGGTATCCAGGTCAAGATCGCAACTTTCGCAGGTCTCGTAAATATTGGGGATCCGATGCTGTACCTGATAGACATCGCGGAGATAATAGATGATCCGCCAGTGGTCATCGAGCAGCTTGCCGTCCGGAATGTTCATTTCCATGGCCCGGTGGACGGCAAAATTCTCGTCCCATAAATCCGGGTCCACCAGGAAACCGCGCACGTCGGTGGTATAGACCTTATCTCCACCGGACATGGCGCGCAGCTCAGCCACGGACTGGCGGATATGGAGACCATAGGGGATATTGCTCACCCGGTAGCACACGCCGGCGATCCGGCAGACTCCCCGATGATACCCGGTGGGAAATAACTTCTGCATCTCCTGCGGCCGCAGTCCGTTGGCCTTGCACGCGGCGAAGATGGTCGGGCACACTCCTGTTTTATCAAAAACATCGCGGACATAATTGATCACGTCCCAATGCTCTGTCGACAGGACCGGGACATCGCATATCCGTGCCATCCCCTCGGCGAAATCCTTGTTCCAGGCAGCCAGATCGACCAGACACCCCTGATCATCCAACTCGTAGGTCACGTTCTTGTACTGAAACGAATCCATCTGTTCTCCTTTTCCTGGCCGGCAAGGATACGGGCAGCAAAAGCAACCCGCCCTTGCCGGCAAACCAAGTTCCGCAGACAAACGGTGCCCCCTCTTCTCCTATAAGGGGCCAATCCTATCAATCCTACTTCACGAATCGTAGACCGGCGATCTTCAACGCCCCGCGATGGTAGCCGTCAGGGAACAATTGTTCGAAGTCCTCCATTTCGAGCTGGCAATTCTCGCAGGTTTCATAAATGGTGGGAATACGTTTTTCCCGTTTGAACACATCGCGCAGATAGTAAATCACCCGCCAGTGGCCATCGGTCAGTTCCCGTTGCGGGGTTTTCATCTCCAAAGCGCGGTGCAGGGCATAGTAAGAATCCCAATTTTCAGGATCGATCAAAAAGCCGCGCACATCGACCGTGTACTGTTTTTTTCCGGACAGGGCCTTGAGATCAGCGGTCGACTGCAAGGCATGGCTGTTGTCAGGCAGCCGGTCCAGCAGGTAGTCGACGCCGGCGATCCGGCACAAGCCCCGGTGGTAACCGGCGGGAAACAGCACCTTCATCTCGCGGGGCCGCAGACCGATGGCCTTGCAAACGGCAAACACCGTGGGACAGGTTCCGCTCTCCTGGTACAAGTCCCGCAAGGAGTTGATGGCGTCCCAATGTTCTCCGGTCAAATGATCGATGCCGCACTCCTTGGCAGCGCCTTCGGCGAAATTGGCATCCCAAAAGCCGGGGTCGAGCAGGAACCCCTGGTCATCAATTTGGTAGGTGGTGTCTTTGTACGAAAAATGTTGCATACTTGTCCTCCTTGGATGTGAGCAAAACATACGCCTTGCTTTTCCTGGTACAAGTCGGCGAATCCCCCATCGATGACTTTCCGGAAAAACCTCTAGTCAACTACTATTCCATCCACCTCAAGAAAGCATACCGCCCGTTTGTTTTTCCTGCAAGAAATCTCTCAAGGCTTTGTTCACTCTACCTCAGGTTAGTGCCCCTGGTTAGAGCAACCAATCCGACTTTCTCATGCTGTGGTGAAGCGCAGCACAAATGATTCGACATTGATGACTGCCGGCTCGACAATAATGTCGAGTTCTGCCTGCCGCCGCCCCTCTCACGCGCGCGTCAAGGCCAGGGCAGGCAAAGAAAGGCTACCTCTCCGGACGATTGGCATGTATAGTGCTTTAGCAGACCATATCCGCTTCGGCGCCGACCGGATCGCGGCCAGAACAAAAACGAAAACAAAGAATCCGGAGCACGATTGTCCGCCGCATTCCCATCAACCAACGCGCCGGCATGACGCCATCATCTCGTATCCGATCACTTTTCCTGCTGCTGTTGTTCCTCGGCTGGCTACCGTTTAATGGATGGGCAGCCGGACCGGCCGAACCGCCCCCTCCTGAACCGGCTATAGCGCCGCAGGGGGTCCTGCCGCCTGAAAACTCCTCCGTCACCCCCGTTGATCCGCATTCGACCGAGGGCGAAAACCCTCAAGAATACCAGTATCTCAGGCACCGCTACCGCCAAGACCCCACCGGGGTCCGCGCCCGACTGGGCATGTGCCGCGAAGGGCACGAGGGCGGCCACCGCCACCGCCATCGCCACGGTCAGGGAGAAAGGGGTGGCCCATGAACAGGCTGCCGCTTCCCTCCTGGGTCATGAATCTGGCCGGTTTCGGCCTGCTCATCGCCCTGGTGCTGGCCGTCTTTTTCTGGCAGATGCTGGTGATCGACCATGATCTCCAGAAAAGCGTCCTGAACCGCTCCCGGATGATCGCCGCCATTATCGAGGAAGACCTGCACAATGCCGCCCTGGCGAGTACCACCGTCGACATCGTGGTTACCACCCTGCTCCACGACAAGGCCCGGTTCGTCGAGTACCTCAACGGTATCGACCCGCTTCAGCCCGAGGAACTGGCGGCCCTGGCCAGGGAAACCGGCCTGCTCGGCATCGCCCTGGTGCGGGCCGACGGCAAGATTGTCGCGGGCCCGGAACAATGGCGAAGCACGGCTCTCGCCTGTGAACCAGCCACCGGTCAGGTCCACTACGACCAAGCGCGCCATACCGCGCGGCTAACCGTCCCGGCCACCAGCCCTGGCTTGAGCTGCATCCAGATCGGACTCGATGCCACGGCCATTGTCCAGCTCCAGCAAAAAACCTCGTTGCCCGCCCTGCTGGCCACTCTGTCCGGCTTGCCGGGCATTCATTTTGTCCGCCTGGAGC
>WRKE01000057.1 GCA_009778235.1 Pseudomonadota bacterium | reverse complement strand
GACTGGTAGAGCAGGATGTCGGCGGCCATCAGCACCGGATAGGAAAACAGGCCATGGCTGGCCGGAATGTTCTTGGCCACCTTGTCCTTGTAGGCATGGCACCGTTCGAGCAACCCCATGGGGGTGATGACCGACAGCAACCAGGTCAGTTCGCACACCTCCGGCACATCCGACTGCACCCAGAAGGTACAGCGGTCCGGATCGAGCCCCAGGGCCAGAAAGTCGGCGGCGGCCTCAAGAGTACCCTGGCGGAGCCGGTCGCGGTCCTGGACCGAGGTCAGGGCATGGAGGTCGACGATAAACACGAAAAGATCCGTTGATTCCATGTGGTGGATCATGGGTTGCATCATGCCGAAGTAGTTGCCGATATGCAATTTTCCCGAGGGCTGGATGCCTGAAAGTACTCGCTTCATTGGATGTCCTGCTTAAAAGAAAAGATGAGATTGGCTACAAGTAACCCGCGGATTATAGCGCAAATGCAAAAAAAATGGGAGCACGGAATGAACCGTGCCCCCCCTGAACCGTTCCTGCCCGAAGCGGACGAGCGGCGATTCTTTATCTTATTTCACTTCCTCGAAGTCGGCGTCGACCACGTCGTCGTCATCCTTACGCTTACCACCGGCTGCTCCAGCGGCACCAGCACCGGCGGCACCAGCGCCGGCATCACCGCCCTGGTTCTTGGCCTGGGCATACATCAACTCGGCCAGCTTGTGCGAAGCCTGGGTCAGGGCCTCGGTGGCGCTCTTGATGGCCTGGATGTCTTCGGTCTCCATGGCCTTCTTGAGGTTTTCAATCTCCCTTTCCACGTTGCTCTTGGTTTCGGCGTCCACCTTGTCGCCCAACTCCTTGAGACTCTTGCTGGTCATGTGGATCATGGAGTCAGCGTTGTTCTTGGCCTCGACCAGCTCCTTGCGCTTTTTATCCTCCTCGGCATGGAGTTCGGCATCTTTCTTCATCCGCTCGATTTCGGCCTCGGACAAACCGGAGGAGGCCGTAATCCGGATCGACTGCTCCTTACTGGTGCCCAGATCCTTGGCAGACACGTGGAGGATACCGTTGGCGTCAAGGTCGAAGGTGACATCAATCTGCGGCACGCCTCGCGGGGCCGGAGGAATATCGGCCAATTCGAAGCGGCCGATGGTCTTGTTGTTGGCCGCCATCTCGCGCTCGCCCTGGAGCACGTGGATGGAAACCGCCGGCTGATTGTCGGCCGCAGTGGAGAAGACCTGGCTCTTCTTGGTGGGCACCGTGGTGTTCTTCTCGATCAGCTTGGTCATGACCCCGCCCAGGGTCTCGATCCCCAGAGAAAGCGGGGTGACATCGAGCAGGAGCACGTCCTTGACGTCGCCCTTGAGTACGCCACCCTGGATTGCCGCACCGATGGCCACCACCTCATCGGGGTTGACGCCCCGGTGGGGATCTTTGCCGAAGATGGACTTGACCTTTTCCTGTACCTTGGGCATGCGGGTCATGCCACCCACCAGGATGACCTCGTCAATCTCGGACGGATTCATGCCGGCATCCTTGAGCGCCGTGCGGCAGGGGCCTTCGCAGCGGTCGATCAGATCTTCCACCAGGGCCTCGAGTTTGGCCCGGCTCAGCTTCATGTTGAGATGTTTCGGACCCGTTGCGTCGGCGGTGATGAAGGGCAGGTTGATGTCGGTCTCCATGGCGGACGACAACTCCTTTTTGGCCTTCTCCGCCTCTTCCTTCAACCGTTGCAGGGCCATGTTGTCGTTACGCAGGTCAACACCCTGGTCGCGTCTGAATTCGTCCGCCAGCCAGTTGACGATGCGCATGTCGAAATCCTCGCCGCCGAGGAAGGTATCGCCGTTGGTCGACTTGACCTCGAACACCCCGTCGCCGATTTCGAGGATGGAGATATCAAAGGTGCCGCCACCGAGGTCGAAGACCGCGATCTTCTCCTCGCCTTTCTTGTC
This sequence comes from Pseudomonadota bacterium, assembly GCA_009778235.1. Lineage (GTDB taxonomy): Bacteria > Desulfobacterota > Desulfobulbia > Desulfobulbales > Desulfobulbaceae > Desulfobulbus. Next base: position 1,429 of record WRKE01000057.1, on the reverse strand, counting down.
CAGGCCGTAGGCAAGGGAGGCGGCGGTCGGCTCATTGATGATTCGTTGCACGTTAAGCCCGGCGATCTTGCCCGCATCCTTGGTGGCCTGCCGCTGGGCATCGTTGAAGTAGGCGGGCACGGTGACCACCGCGTCGGTGACCGTTTCTCCCAAATACTCCTCGGCGGTCTGTTTCATCTTGCCCAAAATCATGGCCGAAATCTCGGCGGAGGTATATTTTTTGCCATCCACCTCGACCACGACATCACCGCCAGCACCCTCGACAATGGCGAACGGGCTGACGCCGATCGACTTCTTCACTTCCGGATCACTGAATTTCCGGCCGATCAGCCGTTTGATGGCAAACAAGGTGCGGGTGGGATTGGTGACCGCCTGCCGCTTGGCAATCTGGCCGACCAACCGTTCACCGCTGTCAATGAACGCCACGATCGACGGCGTGGTCCGGTTGCCCTCGCTGTTTTCAATGACCTTAGGGTCACCGCCTTCCATGATGGCCACACACGAGTTGGTGGTCCCCAGATCAATTCCGATTATTTTCCCCATGATGCCTACTCCCCTCCTGTACGTATTCTCGGCCTTGCGGCCTGATCAATCGTTTGAAAATGTATAATTCCTGTACTGTGTTCTGAAATCGGTCCGTGTCAAGCCGATTTTTCCGGACCACTGGACACCACCACCTGGGCATGCCGCAGAATTCTGTCCTTGAAACGGTAACCACGGAGGAATTCCCGCAGGACATGGTTGGCTGCCATATCGGCGCTGGCCTCCATGGTCAAGGCGTCATGCTCGTCGGGATTGAAGGCAAGTCCGACCGCCTCCAGGGGCTCCACCCCGAACCGTTCCAGGGTGGCGACCAGTCCCTTGCGGGTCAATTCCACGCCTTGCACCATGGCCTGCAATTTCTTGCCATCGTCTTCGGCACAAGCGCTTGCCTGATCGATGGCCCGATCAAGATTGTCCACGGTGGTCAGCAGATCGCGGAGAATGTTCTCGCCGGCATATTGAAGCAGCCTGCTCTTTTCACGCTCCATACGCTTCCTGAAATTGTCGAACTCCGCCGCAATCCGCATCAGTTGATCGCGGGTATCCGCCAATTCCCGTTGCAAGGCCTCAGTTTCGCTTTCCTGGACCTCTTCGGCCTCTTCACCCCTCACATCACCCTGATTTTCGACCATGTCCGCCTCACCCTGCTGGCCGGCAAGCTCCTGCTCTTTCGCTTCCTCCGCCACCTCTCTTCTCCTTGTCCCTGTTGTTACCGTCATAGTATTCGAAAAGCCCGTTCCAGTGCGCGGTGCGCCCTCGATTCAGGCCGGTCAAATCTGGTGCCAACAATAAGTATGGCAAAATCCAGTGTCAAGGGAAGGGCGAGGAAGTTACCAGGGAAAACCGCGCGATAAATATGAAGAATAACAGGAGGAAACAGAAGGGT
>WRKE01000056.1 GCA_009778235.1 Pseudomonadota bacterium | reverse complement strand
CAGGCGATGGCGGCGGCGATGAGCACCACCGGCGGCAACATCTGTTTGAGGCTGACGCCGCAGGCCTTGAACGCCAGGATTTCATGGTCGTTGGTTAAGCGGGTGAAACAGACGATCACCCCGGCCATGCTGGCCATGGGGATGATGTAGAGCAGCATGTGCGGAAAGATGTAGGCGAACAGCCGGATGAAATCGGCCAGGCCGATGCGCAAGGAAAGGACGATTTCCAAGAGCGGCATGAGGCGGACCAGAAAAAAGACGCAGTAGAGTATGAGAAAACTCGCAAAGAAAGGGGCCAGCAACTCGTTGGCGATATAGCTGTAGAGCAACAGCGGCGGTCGCCAGCGCCATCCGTCACCACTCGCTCCCCTGGATGCCGCTGTCCGGTCCTGTTCCTGCTCAGAGCGCATTGAGGGCGGATTTGATGTTGACATCGATCCAGTGCTGATCCCACCATTCCACCGGGGTGACAAAGATGCCGTGCACCAGCATGGAGAAATGGAGATGGTCGCCGCCGGCCATGCCGGTGGCCCCTGTGCGGCCGATCGGCTGATCCTTCTCCACCAGGGTGCCCACGGTGGCACTGATGCTGCTCAGATGGGAGTAGAGGCTCATGATGCCCTGACCATGGTCAATGATGACGGTGTTGCCGTAAATGCCTAAATAACCCGTATACATCACCTTGCCCCGGTTAGAGGCGCGGACTTCGGCCTGTGCCAGGGAGGCGATATCCACCCCTAAGTGGGTCTGGGTGTCGACGGCCCGGCCGTTGTACATATAGGTGCGTTGATCCGCATATCCGGCCCGGCCGGAGCCGAACATGCGCAGGAAACGGTCGGACCAGAGCTGCTGGGCATCGGTCTCGGTGCTGAGCTGGGCAATGGTCGCCGAGTTGCTGCGGCGGATCTGGTTGTTGATATAGAGATACTGCTCCAGCAGGGTCCCCTTCATTTCCGGATAGTACCGCGCGAATTCCGGCATCTTTTGCTGGAGGAACTGCTCGGAGAGATTGATGCTGTCCCGTTTAAATGTTTCCTTTTTAAAGACTGTGGGCAGCGGCAAGAGGACCTCGTTGCCGGCCTCGTCGCTGCCGAGCAGCCGCATCTTCTCCGGCTGGCCGGCATCCCAGGGCAGGGCGAAGTAACAGACGTAGGTGTCTTTTTTACCAGTTGGAAATCCCGGGAAAAAGGCGTGGTCGATGGCGACCCCGTGTTTGCCCGGCACTTCGGAGATGGTGTAGAGCACCATGGCACTGCCGCCGGGATGGATGGTACGGGTAGCATTGACAATCTTGACCACCGGCGGGATGGTATCCATGATCACCGGCAACCGCCGCAGGGTTTCGTTCCCCTTGAAAAAGCCGTTGAGCGAGAAATCCCGCACCGAGATGGTCAATTCCGCCTCGCCATCCTTGATCCCAGCTTTCTGGGCATCGATCAGCACTTTTTCGTCGAGGGTGGTGGGTCCGGCTGTGCTGAACCAGGCCTGGCGGGGAAAGGACTTTTCCAGCAGGACCACGGAGGTGTTGCCTTGGGTCAGGGTGATGGTGAGGGAGCGGATGCCGCTTTTCTGGTCAGTGGCCCGCAGGGGCAACTCGACCTTGCCGCCCAGGTATTTGATCTCTTTATTGAGCGTTAAGGTCGGTTTCTCGAATTCGAACAGCAACACGGCCGCTCCCACCGCCACCAGGGCGGCGGCGGCCATCAGGGCGAACGCCAGGGTTTTGAGAAAACCGCCCTTTCGTGAGGAGCGGCGCAGTCGGATGTAATGGGCCATGGTCAGTCTGTACGCTTATGGTCTTGAAGGCGAAAAGCGCAATCAAGCGCATCAATCCATGGGCAAGGCATGCTTGATCGTTCTATTCATTCCAGATGACGTCGTACCGCTTGATGTGCATGTCAGTCACCGGAATGATGGTGAACCGCTTGGCGGTCAGTTGTTCCAGCATCTCAATGGTGTACGACTCTTCGTTGAGCAGCATCTCGGCGATCTGAGGGTGCACCTTGATGGTGACGTGCGAACCGCCGATTTTGCGGGCGTCGCGGCTGATCTTGCGGAATATCTCGTGGCAGACGGTGCGGCGCGACTTGATGAAGCCGTCACCTCCGCAGTAGAGGCAGGGCTCGCACATGGTCTGGATCAGGCTTTCCGACTGCCGTTTACGGGTCATCTGCACCAACCCGAATTCCGAGAGTTTCAAGATGTTGACCTTGCTCTTGTCGGCGCGCATCGCCTCTTGGAAGGCGGTGAACAGCTGCTCGCGGTGCTGTTCGTTGTCCATATCGATGAAATCGATGATGATGATGCCGCCCAGGTTTCGCAGGCGCAGGTGGCAGGCGATTTCGTGGACCGCCTCCATGTTGGTCTTGAAGATGGTCTCGCTCAAGTCCGAGGCATTGACATAGCGGCCGGTGTTGACATCGATGACGGTCAGGGCCTCGGTGGTCTCGATGATGATATAGCCGCCGGAACGCAGCCACACCTTCTTGTCCAGGGCGTTGCCGATGTCCGCCTCCACCCCGTAGCGCTCGAACAGCGGCAGGTCGGAGTCGTAGTAGGTGATCTTGTCCTGCAGTTGGGGGGCGAAGGTCTTGGCGTAGGACAGCAACTGCTCGTAGACCTCGAAGTTGTCGATCACCAACTCGTTGATATCTTCGGTGAAAAAATCGCGCACCGCCCGGAGGATGATGTCAAGATCCTTGTAAATGAGGCAAGGGGCCTGTGACCGCTGCGCATTGGTGAGAATTTCGTCCCAGAGCAGCAGGAGAAATTCCATGTCCGCTTCCAGGGTTTCGTTGTCAATGTGCTCGGCCACGGTGCGCATGATGAAGCCCGTGCCCGGAGGCCGCAGTACCTCGATCCGGTCGCGCAGCAGCTGGCGGGTGGCTTCGTCCTCGATCTTGCGGGAGATGCCGATATGGTCGGTCAGCGGCATGAACACCAGATTGCGGCATGGCAGGGTGATGTTGCAGGTCAGGCGGGCCCCCTTGGATCCGATCGGTTCCTTGGCGATCTGGACCAGTATTTCCTGGCCTTCCTGGAGGATTTCATTGATCGCCGGGGCAGGGGGCAGGGCGGTCGGCGGGGTGGAACGCAGTTTGTGGTCCTTGGCCAGCCGTTGGTAATTATCGGAGAAAACGTAGAGAGCCTCGTCGACGTAGAGGAAGCCGGTGCGCTCCAGGCCGATATCGACAAAGGCGGCATCAATGCCCGGCAGTACCCGGACCACCTTGCCCAGGTAGATGTTGCCGATCAGGCCCCGCTCCGAGATTCGATCGAGGTGGAATTCGCGCAGTTTGCCGTTTTCCACCAGGGCGATCCGGTTCTCGTAGAAGGTTGCATTGATGAGAATGTCTGTGTACATAAGA
>WRKE01000055.1 GCA_009778235.1 Pseudomonadota bacterium | reverse complement strand
ACTGCGGCCTCGTTGTTCGACGGCCACGACGCCACCATCAACATCATGCGCCGCATTTTGCAAGCCACCGGCGTGGAAGTCATTCACCTCGGCCATAACCGCTCGGTTCAGGAAATCGTCAACGCCGCCCTGCAGGAAGATGCGCACGGCATCGCGATCACCTCGTATCAGGGTGGCCATGTTGAATTTTTCAAGTACATGATCGATCTGCTCAAGCAAGGGGGCGGCGAGAACATCAAGGTCTTCGGCGGCGGCGGCGGGGTGATTGTGACGGATGAGATCAACGATCTGCTCGCCTACGGGGTGAGCCGCGTTTATACCCCGGAAAACGGCCAGAACATGGGCCTGCAAGGCATGATCAACGAGGTGGTCGAGCTGGCCGACGTCGATCTGCCCCCGCTGCCCACCGACCAAGAGGCGCTGCTGGCCCAACTTGCCAGCGGTGACCGGCGGATGCTGGCCCGGATCATCACCATCCTGGAAAACGGGGAGGCGCCGGCCTCGCTCGTCCAGGCGATCCGCGATCGCGCGGCCGACTGCAAAACCCCGGTATTGGGGATCACCGGCACCGGCGGCGCGGGCAAGTCCTCGCTCACCGACGAATTGGTCCGCCGCTTCCGCCTCGACCAGGAGGACCGCCTCAAGCTGGCGATCATCAGCATCGACCCCTCGCGCAAACGCACCGGCGGCGCGCTGCTGGGCGACCGGATCCGGATGAATGCCATCGAGCATGAGCATATCTACATGCGTTCGCTGGCCACCCGCGAAACCGGCTCTGAGATCTCCGTGGCCCTGCCCGAGGTGATCGCCAGTTGCAAGCTTGCCGGTTTCGACCTGATCATTGTCGAAACGTCCGGCATCGGCCAGGGCAACGCCGCCATCGTGCCCCACGTCGATGTCTCGCTCTACGTCATGACCCCCGAATTCGGCGCGGCCTCGCAACTGGAGAAAATCGACATGCTCGATTTCGCCCATTTCGTGGCGATCAACAAGTTCGACCGCAGCGGCGCCGAGGATGCCCTGCGCGACGTGCGCAAACAGTACCAGCGCAACCATGAGGCATTCGGCACGCCGCCGGAACAAATGCCGGTCTTTCCCACCATTGCCGCCCGCTTCAACGACCAGGGCGTCACCGCCCTCTACCAGGCCATGCTCCCTACACTGCAAGAATTGGGACTGACCCTTGAACCGGGCCGACTGCCCCAAGCCTCCGCTCTCGCGGCATCGGGCGACCGGGCCATCGTGCCGCCCGAACGGATCCGTTACCTGGCCGAAATCGCCGACTGCGTGCGTGGCTACCATGACAATGTCGACACCCAGGTGAAAACGGTACGGGAACGCCAAGCCCTGGTTTTGGCCAAAAACCTGTTCAGCGCCTGCGGCAAGTCAACAGCCAATTTTGACGAGCTGCTCGCCGCCAAGGAGGGCGAACTCGATCCGCGGGCGAAGAAGCTGCTCGACGCCTGGCCAAAGCTGATACGGCAGTATTCAGGCGACGAGCACGTGGTCTGCATCCGCGACAAGGAAATCCGCACCAAGTTGACCCGCACCTCGCTCTCCGGCTCCACCATCCGCAAGGTCTATCTGCCCAGATACAAGGACGAAGGCGAGATCCTCCGCTTTCTGATGAAGGAAAACGTCGCTGGTCTGTTCCCGTTCACCGCCGGCGTCTTTCCCTTCAAACGGGAAAACGAGGACCCGACCCGGATGTTCGCCGGCGAGGGCGATGCCTTCCGCACCAACCGGCGGTTCAAGCAGGTCAGCGAAGGCATGCCGGCCCACCGCCTGTCCACCGCCTTCGACTCGGCCACCCTCTACGGCTGTGACCCGGACGAGCGGCCGGACATCTACGGCAAGATCGGCAATTCAGGCGTGTCCATCGCCACCCTGGACGACATGAAGGTGCTTTACAGCGGCTTTGACCTCTGCGCGCCCTCGACCTCGGTTTCCATGACCATCAACGGCCCGGCGCCGATCATTCTGGCCTGTTTCTTCAACACCGCCCTTGACCAGCAAATCGACCGGTTCGTGGCCACCAACGGCTGCCAGCCGAGCGATGAAGAACGGCAGGCCATTCGCGCCCAGGTCTTTTCCACGGTACGCGGCACGGTCCAGGCCGATATCCTCAAGGAGGACCAGGGCCAGAACACCTGCATCTTCTCCACCGAATTCGCGTTGAAGATGATGGGCGACATCCAGGAATATTTTGTCCGGCGCCAAGTGCGCAACTTCTACTCGGTGTCGATTTCCGGCTATCACATCGCCGAGGCCGGCGCCAATCCGATCTCGCAGTTGGCCTTCACCCTGGCCAATGGGTTCACCTATGTCGAGGCCTACCTGGCCCGGGGTATGCACATCGACGATTTCGCCCCCAACTTGAGCTTCTTCTTCTCCAACGGCATGGAGCCCGAATATTCGGTGATCGGCCGGGTGGCCCGCCGTATCTGGGCCGTGGCCATGAAGAACAAGTACGGCGGCAACGAGCGCTCGCAGAAACTCAAATACCACATCCAGACCTCGGGCCGCACCCTGCACGCCCAGGAGATGGCCTTCAACGACATCCGCACCACCTTGCAGGCGCTGATCGCCATCTACGACAACTGCAACAGCCTGCATACCAATGCCTACGACGAGGCGATCACCACCCCCACCGAGGAATCGGTACGGCGGGCCATGGCCATTCAGTTGATCATCAACCGCGAGTGGGGTCTGGCCATGAACGAAAACCCGAACCAGGGCGCTTTTGTTATCGATGAACTGACCGATCTGGTCGAGGAAGCGGTGCTCAGGGAATTTGAGGCCATCGCCTCGCGGGGCGGTGTGCTCGGCGCCATGGAAACCGGCTACCAGCGCAGCAAGATCCAGGAGGAATCGCTCTATTACGAGCACAAGAAGCACGATGGCTCCTATCCGATTATCGGGGTCAACACCTTCCGCAACCCCAAAGGCGAGGTGCCGATCGAAATCGAGCTGGCCCGTTCCACCGAAGAGGAAAAACAGTCGCAGATCAGGCGGCTGCGGGATTTCCAGGCCCGCAACCGCGAGGCCGCCGGCCCCATGCTCGACCGGCTCAAGCAGACGGTGATCAACAATGGCAACGTCTTTGCCGAATTGATCGACGCGGTGCGGGTTTGCTCACTGGGTCAGATCACCGAGACCCTCTACCAAGTGGGTGGTCAATACCGGCGTTCGATGTGACCAGGTAAGAACGCCGGTCAAACACCATTGTCAGCTTAAATCAAAAAAACTTCGCCTCCCGCCCCGGACATCCGGGGTGGGAGGCGAACCGGCCCGCCGCGAAACACATGGGTTTGTAGGTTGGTGATGAGCGGAGCGAATCCCAACATGCGGCTTCGGCTCGCCA
>WRKE01000054.1 GCA_009778235.1 Pseudomonadota bacterium | reverse complement strand
GCAACGCTCCGTGCCAGCTTATCTACCTTTACTACTGCCATTGCTCTGTCCTTATCCTCTTGAATTATCCAGCGTTAGTCATTAGCCTTGCGACGGCAACTCTTTCTCGACGGGAATGCCCTGTTCGATCATATCCTCACGGAACTCGTCCTCATAGGACGCATAGGAATGCGGCTTGATCTCCGGGTTCCAGGGGTTGATGTGGCGTTTCATCCGGGAATCGTTGGCCATATTCCGGGTCGGGCTGAGGAAGACGCCGCCCATATGCATAAGCTTGCTGAAGGGAAAGTACGCAAGCAGAGTGCACACCAAAAAGAGGTGGACATAGAAGAGGGCACTGATCTTGGCGGTGATGGTCGGCGCAAAGGTGACCAGCCCCACGGCCAGTTGCTTGATGGCGTTGATGTCTACGTTGGTTCGGATGTAGAAGCGCATCAGGATGCCGGTCAGCACGATTCCCAAGATCAGGAACAGCGGGAAGTAGTCGTTGATCAGGGAGATGTAGCGCACCTGGGGATTGCACAGGCGGCGGGCGAACAGGAAGAGCAGGGCCAGGACGATGGTCACATCGGTGGTGTACATGGTCGGCGCGCCGATCTGCAGGAGCGAGTCGCCGATTTCCAGGAAGGAGACCACTCCCGGCACCGGGTCGAGGAACAGCCGCATATGGCGGATGACGATCACCAGGAAGCTGTAGTGGAACATGATGCCGAAGAGCCACAGCCATTTGCTGGACTCATAGGTCAGTTTCGGCCCGGCGTAGACAGTGGCCTTCGTGTTGCGCCAGAGTGAACGAAAGAGGACGATTTCCAGAAACATCCGGGCCACGACCTGGGCGGCATTGACCGGTGCCTCAAGTTTGTCATGCTTGATCCAGGGCAGTGAATATCCCTGGCCGCAGGTGGTGGGAATTTTGAATGGCACCGGCGATTTGCCCCAGTGGATAACCCGGTAACAAAAACCGCCTAAAAACAGCACCATGGCCAGATAGGGAATGACAACGCCAAAAAGGTATTGCATTCCCGGTATCTGCACCAGAATCAGCGCACACAACACCAGGGCAATTACTGCCGCCAAAGGGAAGGCGTACTTCATCGATCACTCCTTCGCATTCATGTTAACGATAACTTATAAAAAGTTACGATAAAAGCCGGAGATACGCTCCAATCCTGCCTTGAAGCCCTCCGGCGGGTCACACGCGTTCACGTCTCCAGCCCGGCGCTGCTCTCCCGCTGTGCCCGGCGCAAAAGGGCGGAGGGGCAGGCCGCATCGGTGAGAATGGAGCTGCCGCTTTTCAACTCGCGGATCCGGTTGCGGTACAACTGTTCGCGGCACTCGCTGTATATATTGAAGGCCGCCAGCGCCATCCGGTCGATCTGGCAATCCAAGACATCCAGCTTGCCCCGGAGCGGCTCAAAGCCCTGATCACCGGAGAGCACCTGTTTCACCACCCATTTCAGCTCCAGAAACGGGGCAACGGCCTGGGCCGGAGTGAACTCCTGCACCGCCCGGATGCGGACCACCTGGTCCAGGGGCTTGTCAAAGGCTTGTATATCGGCCTCGGCCAGCAGAAGATCGAATAGGGCGGTCAGTCCTGCGGTGATATTGCTGCCCACCGGATTGGCGAAGGGGTCACTGGCGGTTTTGAAAAAACCGGGCGCAACATAGCTGTCAAGGGTGCGCTCAATCCACAGAGAAAGGATCTCCCGCTTTTTGCGGGCCAGTGCTTCGGTTACTTCCATCGCTCACAGTCTCGCTGGCCCTCGGGCCAAGGATCGGACCGAGGTGGTCAATGCAATTCTGACAGGATATCAATCATCTCTCACTCAGGAAAAATGAATGACGATTCATGCGTCATTTGCTCTAGCATGATTACTGATTTGTTTCAAGATAAAAGTTAGTGAGCCGCCCCCCTGGCCCCGTTGGGGCACCGCCTTATTTCAGCAAAAATACAGCTAGTTGGATGTATGGATCGGTGGCGACCAGCTTGTCGAGCTTCTGCTCCGGCGGCTCCTGCTTGCTCTCGTCGTCGTCATCCTGCATCAGTCCCGCGGCCTTGGCCTCCTTGCGGGTGACTTTGGCCTCCTCCCGCTCCTTCCACATGGAATCAAAGGCGACCGTCACCAGGGTCTGCTTGGCCCGGGTCTTGGTTTTCAGGGTTTCGTCCTTGATCTTCTTGAAGGCGGCGCTGTCCTCGACCCACTGTTTTCCTGCCAGCCACATCTGATCCCGGTGGCTGCGGTTTCCCCGCCAGCGGACATAATCCACCCGGTCGACCTGATCCCAGGGCAGGGAATAATCCATGTATTTTTCGCCGGTTTCGAGATAATCAAAGATCGAGGGCACGACCAGGTCCGGTTCGACACCCTTGTACTGGGTGGAACCGCCATTGACCCGGTAAAATTTCTGGATGGTAAGCTTGAGGGCGCCGAGATCGTCGTAATTCTTCAAATGCAGGAGCGGCAGGTTCTTGTTCATATCCATCATGGCCTGAACCGTTCCCTTGCCGTGGGTGTGCTCGCTGCCGATGATGAAGGCCCGGCCGTAATCCTGGAGGGCGGCGGCGACGATTTCCGAGGCCGAGGCACTGAACTGGTTGACCAGGATGATCAGCGGGCCATCGTAGGCGACATCGCGATCATCGTCCTCAAGCACCCGGATGGTCCCCTGCGAATCCTTGACCTGGACAATCGGGCCGCCAGGCAGGAAAAGCCCTGAAATCTGCACGGCATCGGCCAGGGCCCCGCCGCCGTTGTTGCGTAGATCAACGATGAGGCCGCCGATTTTCTGGCGCTTCAGTTTGACCAGTTCCGCCAGGGTGTCATCACTGACATTCCGGCTCTCCTCGCCGTTGCTCTGGGCCATGAAATCTCGGTAAAAACTGGGGATGCGCAGGTAGCCGATGGCACCCTTGCCGTTTTTGATCACCGTGGACTTGACATAGGTCTCCTCGATGCGGACCACGTCGCGGACAATGGGAATGACCCGCTTGGTTCCGTCGGGCTTCTGCACGGTCAGGCGGACCTCGGTCCCCTTGGGGCCCCGGATGAGACTGACCGCCTCCCGGATGCGCATCTCAGAGATATCCACCGGTTCACCGCTCTTTTCGGCCACGGCCAGGATGGTGTCTTCAGCCTGGAGCTTCCCCTGTTTCTCGGCCGCGCTGCCGGGGATGATCCGGACCACCTTGATCAGCCCCTCGTCTTCCCGCAGCAGGGCGCCGATGCCTTCGAGCGAACCGCTCATTTGGATATCGAAATCCTCCTTGGAGGTGGGCGGCATGTAGTCGGTGTGGGGGTCAAAGGCCCGTGCCACCGCGTCGAAATAGCGATCGTAATGATCCTGGCGGGA
>WRKE01000053.1 GCA_009778235.1 Pseudomonadota bacterium | reverse complement strand
GCATCCGGCAAGGGGAAAGTGGCTGTTTCGGGCGGCGGAGCAGGGGCGTCTTGTCCTACTCCTGCTCCTGGTTACCGGCGGCCGGCTGTTTTTCTTCGGACTTGGGAGCGAAACCGGACAAGGTGGCGCGGCCAAAAAAGGAGACGGCCACGATGCTGACCTCGTAGAGCAAGATCAACGGTACGGCCATCAAGACTTGGCTGGTCACATCCGGCGGGGTGAGGATGGCGCCGACAATGAAGGCGATCAGCACCGCATACTTCCGGTTCTTGACCAAAAAAGGCTTGTCGATCAAGCCGAGTTTGGCCAAAAACACCATCATCACCGGCAGTTCGAAAATAAGACCAAAGGCAAAAAACATGCGTAAGGCCAAAGAGAAGTATTCTTCGACCGAGGGCAGGGGTTCGAGGAACTCGCTGGTGTAGCCGAGCAGGAACTGGAAGGCCGGCGGAAAGACCACCCAGTAGCCAAAGGCCGCGCCGGCAAAAAAGCAGAGGGTTGAAACCGCGACAAAGGGAATCGCCACCCGCTTCTCATGGCGATAGAGACCGGGTGCGACAAAACGCCAGATCTGGAGAAAAATAACTGGGCTGGCGAAGACGATGGCGGCTACCAGGGCGACCTTTAGGTAAAAAAAAACCCTTCCTGGTAAGCGGTGAAGATCAACTGCGAGTCCTTGGGCAGGACCTTGAGCAACGGTTTGAGAAACCAGTCGGCCAGGGGTTCGATCAAGCCATAGGCCACGGCAAAGCAGACGGCCACGGCCCCGAGCGAAACCATCAGACAGGAGCGCAGCTCCCGCAGATGTTCGGTCAAATTCTGTTGGATAAATTGTTCTTGAGATTCCACGGCAATATCGTCTTAATTGGCAGCTATCCCCTGTTTGGGGTCTTTGTACCCGATCGACACCGGAATGTAAACCAGTTATGGATAATGTTTGACTTCAACTTCCACTTGCGGCTACACTGACATCCGGAGCCAACGAACTAATTTCCACGTATTTTTGCAAGGTTGAGCATGGCCACCATTCTGGTTGTCGACGACGAACTGAGCATGCGCGAGTTTCTCAAGATCCTGCTGACCAAGGCGGGATACGAAGTCACGGCCGCGGCGGAAGGTAAAACCGCCCTTGCTCTGGCCGAACAACACCCGTTTGACCTGGTGATTACCGATATCCGCATGCCCGGCATGAGCGGCCTTGAGTTGCTGGCCCAGCTCAAGCAAATGCAGCCGGAGGTCGGCGTCATCATGATCACCGCCTTCGCCTCGCCCGACGATGCGGTCATGGCGATGAAAAACGGGGCGTTCGACTATATCACCAAACCCTTCAATGTTGACGAGATCAAAGCGGTCATCAGGGCGGTGCTGAAGAAAAAACAGCAAAGTGACAGCCTTCCGGTGAGCGGCTTTGCGGAGATCATCGGCCAAGGCCCGGAAATGATGAAGATCTTCGACCTGATCACCAAGATCGCGCCAACCCCGGCCAACGTCCTCATCTACGGTGAATCAGGCACCGGCAAGGAGCTGGTGGCCAAGGCCATCCATAACCGCTCCCGGGTCGCGGCCAACCCTTTTGTCCCCATCACCTGCAGCGCCATCCCCGAAAGTTTGCTGGAGAGCGAACTGTTCGGCCATGTCAAGGGATCGTTCACCGGCGCGATTGCCGACAAGGCCGGCCTGTTCCAACTGGCCGACGGCGGCACCGCCTTCCTCGACGAGATTGGCGAGCTGACCCCGATCATCCAGACCAAGCTGCTGCGGGTCCTTCAGGAGCGAGAATTCATGCCGGTCGGCTCCACCAAGACCCGGCAGGTCAATGTGCGGATCATCGCCGCCACCAACCGTATTCTCGAACAGGAAATCATCGAGGGAAAATTCCGCGAAGACCTCTACTACCGGCTGGCGGTGGTGCCCATCCGGGTGCCGCCGCTGCGGGAGAGGATCAGCGACCTGCCCCTTCTGGTCAACCATTTCCTGGAAAAATACTCCAGGCTGCTCGGCAAGGAGGTCCAGACCATCTCCTCCTACGGCATGGAGGTGCTGATGCAGTACGATTTTCCGGGTAATGTCCGCGAACTGGAAAACATCATCGAGCGGGGCGTGGCGCTTGAATCCTCCAACATCATTCTGCCGGAAAACCTGATCCTGTCCCTGCACCGTCAGAAAAAGAACCAAACAGAATCACCGGCCACGACCACGGCCGGCGCGCCCCTCTTTGTCGCCGCCCAGGACGAAAACGAACTTTTTGCCGAGGGATTGGAAGAGGTCCTGCAACGGGTGGAGAAGCAGATGATTCTCCATGCCCTGGCCAAGGCCGACAATTCCAAAATGCGGGCCGCCGACCTGCTCAAGCTCAGTTTCCGGAGTTTGCGCTACAAGACCAAGAAGCACCAAATCGACTGAAACCATCCACCCTGTTGGTGGAATTTTTTTATTAACCATCCACCTCTATCATCCGTCAGCATGTCCCCTTTTTTCTCCCGATCCAAGGCCCCCATCACGGGCAGTGACCAAGAAACCCGGACGCACCTTTTGTGGTGGTTCCTCGCCCGGGTGGTCCTTTTCACCCTGCTGTTCAGCCTGACCGCCGTACTCCGGGAAAAGGGCCTGGCCCTGATCATGCCCAGCATATCGATCAGCGTCTCCTTTCTCACCGCCCTCTACGGAGTAACCTTCATCTCCGCCCTGTTTTTGTGGAAAGGATGCCGGTCGGTGCGGCGCTTCGGCCTGCTCCAGTTGTGCGGCGACGCCACCATTGCGGCCCTGCTGATCTATGCCACCGGATGCAGCAAATCCGATTTCACCTCGCTGATGATTTTACCGGTGATCGCCGCTGGACTGATTCTCTACCGGCGGGGCGGGCTCTTCCTCGCCGCGGTCACCACCATCGCCTATGGCGTGATCCTGACCCTGGAGCAGCTCCGCTGGCTTCCGGATTATTTCAAGTACGCGGCCAATGCGGGCCCGGTTTCCCAGCTCTCAGCCGCCAACCTCTTTGCGGTATACGGCCTGCTCCTCTTTCTCTGCGCGCTGCTGAGCGGTCAACTGGCGCGCCGGCTGCGGGTGACCGAGGAACGGCTCCAGCGGACGACCCTGGAGTACGATCGGCTCTCACTCCTCTACAAACAGATCTTCGAGGATATCTCCACCGGCATCATCACCACTGATCAGCACGATTTCATCACCTCCTGCAATCAAGCGGTGGAGCGCATCACCGGCATTGCGCGCGAGCAGATGCTGGGGCAACCATTCATTCGCCGCTTTCCCGCCATGTTGCTCCAGGAAACTCAGGGCCGCAACGTCTGCGATTACAGCAAACCAGACGGTTCAACCATCAGGATCGGCTA